>DAOVBC010000301.1 GCA_030670715.1 Deltaproteobacteria bacterium
ATTTCGCTGATGACGATGTATGAAAAAGGTTGAAGCGCAAGCCGCCGCCATAGGCCAGTCCAGAATCGCTGATGCTCCCATCGTAGGAAACACCCAGCTCACCGAATACCTCAAACCAATCGGTCACTCCGTATCGTATGATGGCAGTGTTGAGTTTCATGGTTGTGGGGAAATTATCCCTTTGACTATCCGGCAGGTCAATCGGTTTGCGCAAGGTCACCCATGTATCGGTTTCTACGTAGGCGTACTTCAGGCCGATTGATAGACTGCCGCCCGGGGTGTTGCGGCCTTTCAGCCTTTGTGCGGGGCGTTTCAGTTTTTTCTTCTTTTTAGTCTTGACGGTAGCCGGTGCAGGCTCGGGTTTTTTGGCCTGAGGTTGAACGGTCGGTGCTGGCTTCTGCGCAGCAGGCGCAGCCGATTTTGGTGTGACAGGAGCGGGTTTAGCGGCCGGCACCGGTACAACCGGTGGCGGTACCGGCTGTGCCTTCACCGCTGCCGGTTCAGACGATATTAATGTTTCCGATTTTTTGATCGATGCGTATTCGATTGCTTTTTTGCGCTTCAGTTCACGGCTTACCGATTCAGCCTCCTGCCGGGTAGAAAACGGGCCGACGTATACGCGATACCAGTTTCCCATATTGGGGACCGGTTCTTTGCGGATAACCGTATCGACCTGGTATTTCTTCAGGTATCTTACGGATTCGGCCGCATTTTTGTTTGACCGGAACGACGCCACATGAAGATAGTAGTAAGGTTTTGGAGCGCTTTCAGAAAAACCGGGGAGGAAAGCGAAAACAAGTGCGACAAAGAAAACAATGCAAAATCTCAAATGATATCTCATCGTATAATATATTTTTACACTATTAGCGTATCTATCCGATTTTTTATTATATTATACGCGATATCGTGTTGATTTTCAACAGGCAAATTAGAAATTAAGTTCTTCAGAAGTAATTTTCGAATAAATCTGTGACGCTTCCATTGTTACCTCCCCATGTCTTCGCCTCCCATTTCGAGAAGTGACATCTCTCAGAATCAGATTCTGGCTTTTATCTTCAGCGGAAAATCAGCGACCGGTTTAATATTGAGATGGCCGCGGGATCTGTTCATACAGCTGCCGGTAGGCTTTTCTCAGCCCCAGTTGAGTAAAGAAGGAGCTTGTCGCCACATCCAAAGAAATTCGGTACCTAATCGCCTGAAGCGTCCTTTTGAAAATGCGTCCCATACTGTAACCTTCCCTCATCACTTCGGCGTTGTGGTCGAACATCTCCTCCGGTGACATCGTGGGGTGCTCGTAGACAACATACCCGCCACCATAATGGTCCCAGGTGCTGTCAGGAATAATTCTACCCTGCTGCATATACTCGTTATAAATCTGGCTTCCGGGCATTGGCACCAGGGTAAAAATGAAGGGCATGATGTTGCATTCGTCGCAAAAGTCCAGAGTCCTGCGATAGGTTTCCGGGGTATCCTCATCCCAGCCGACGATGAAAAACCCCATCACTTCAATTCCGAGGCTCTGGATAGTCTGGATATTTTTTTTTGTTTTTTGAATATCAAAGGAATCCGGTGAACTATAATGCAGTTTCCGCCAGGCGCCGGATTGTTTCTGGCCTTTGGCCGATATGGACTCCAAGCCTGCGGCAATGCTGCTCAGGCCGCTTTCAGCGGCCAGTTCAAGTATTTCGCGGCCATCTTTGTAGTTGACTGCAGACAATCCGCCGGCACCGGACCACAGGCGCTTGGGGCGCAGCCGCGCCAGTTCGCGATAAAGGTCAAGATAATACCGGTTTTCCTGGGGCCGGTCCACAATCTGCGGGTGGCCGAACACGCTGTCGTCCACATTGAAGTAGCGTTTGCCAAGGGTAGCCACTTCAGCGACAACTTCATCGATGGGCCGGTGACGAATTTTGGGACCGAAAATGTCGGTTACAGGGCAAAACCGGCAGTGGTTGGGGCAGCCGCGGGTGGTGAATATTGAATCCATAAAATAGCGTTCACGAGGAAGGAGATCGCGCCGCATCATTGGAAGATTCTTTAATACCGGCCTTTCCTTTTTATGATGGACACTGCCGTGCAGGGTATCCACCGGGTAAGGTCCGCACACATAAAAATCCTTCAGCTCATTTTTTTGGGCATGTTCGAGGATAAAAGGCCAAAGATCCTCTCCTTCCCCGATGGCAACAGCAGTGGCGTGCTGTTTCGCTTCGGTAGGAAAAGCGAAAACGTGTGGTCCGCCCAGAACGACCTTTTTTCCTCTCTTAAGAAAGCGGTCAGCGATTTCGTAGGCAGCGACAGCCAGCGGGGTGCGAACCGTGATGGCCACCAAATCCACATCGGCTTCATAGTTAACCTGATCACCCGAAAACACGTCCACCAGAGACACTTCATGTTCATCCGGCGTTAAAGCGGCCAGCAAGGTAAGAGACAACGGCATGACCGAAATCGCGGCTTTTGTCGTTTCGATACTACTGGCAGGGAAAATTATGGTTATCCTCATATGTTTTTCTCCCCGGAGTATTATAAAGACTGAACCTCGTACTTTCCTTCAACGTTATTTTAGCGCTTATTGATAATACTGCATCGCTTCCGGGATGTGGGCCCTAATGTCTCTGATGCGGGTATCGGGAGCCGGGTGGGTGGATAAAAATTCCGGCGGTCGTGAGCCCGGGACCTGGTTCATCCGCTCCCAGAAAGGAACCGCCGCCCGCGGATCGTAACCGGCGTGGGCCATCAGAATCAAACCGATATGATCGGCCTCGCTTTCATGCAGGCGACTGTATGGCAGAAGAACGCCAACCGTGGCCCCGGCGCCAAAGGCCGCCATGGCCAGCGCCCGGGTTTCCTTCGGCTGGGATGACAGAGCCACCGACAGGGCTATACCCCCCATGCTGGCCAGCAGACCCTGGCTCATTCTTTCATTGCCGTGTCCGGCAATGGCATGGCCGACTTCGTGTCCCAGCACGACAGCCAGGCCGGTTTCATCCCGGGTAAAAGGCAGGATGCCGGTGTAAACGGCCGCTTTGCCGCCGGGCATCACCCAGGCATTGACCATTTTGTCGTCTTCGATCAGGTTAAATTCCCAATGGTAATTCTTCAATGATGCTCCCAGGCCCGCCTCGATAAGAAACGCCTCGGCGGATTTGGCAATCCGGTTCCCCACCTTTCTGACCAGCGCCACTTTTTTCTTATCGGTGGCAAGTTTGCTCTTGTTTAGCACTTCGTTGTACTGCTTGAGGCTTAGAGCCAAAAGATCGGAATCAGGCACCAGGTGCAGGCTCTGGCGGTTTGTGATCGGTACTGTCGTACAGGCTGCGAGCAATAAAAGCATCAGTGACGTCAGGGCCACCGCCCGG
>DAOVBC010000058.1 GCA_030670715.1 Deltaproteobacteria bacterium
TCGTCTTCCTACACAAACGGCTTTCTGCAGATCCGACTGGCCAAGACATCCCGCAAAATCACACACAAAATACCGATTGAAGACGGTTAATCTAACCCGGAACTGAACCTAAAAACCGGATTGAAAGACGGGAATATTCGATTCAAGCGCGCATATGAGTTTAAAATTACTATCGTTCGGAGATAAACATGACGGAAGAGCAAATCCTTGAAGGATCAGGTCCTGAAAAATTACCGGATGTTCTGCCCATTCTGCCTTTGTTTGATGCCGCCCTTTTTCCGAAAATGGTCTTACCGCTGGTCGTCATGCAGAGTGAATCCATACGGCTGATTGATGAAGCAATGTCCGGGGATCGGACCATCGGTCTCCTGGTGGCACGGAAAAAGACGGATGAAATTCCGTATCCAAAGGAAAACCTGGCAAAAGTCGGAACCAGCGCCCTGATTCTGAAAATGGCTAAAATGGAAGACCAGAAAGCCCAGCTCCTGGTTCAAGGGGTGAGCAGATTCCGGGTGACCGCCTTTCAGGAAGGCAAACCTTACCTGACGGCGCACATCGAGCACTTGCCGGAAAAGGAGCAAAAAGACGACGAAACCGAAGCGCTGATGGCCAACCTGGTTGGACTGTTCACTAAAATCATAGAGCTTTCCCCCGGACTGCCCCAGGAAATCGGCGGAATGTCAAAATCGATCCAGGACCCGGGCACACTGGCCGACATGGTGGCATCCACGATCAATTCAACCCCGGAGGAAAAACAATCGATTCTGGAAATTACAGATGTTAAAAAAAGACTGAAAAGTGTCACCCGGTTGGCGAACCATCAGCTCCAAATCCTGGAACTCGGCAACAAAATCCAGTCCCAGGTGAAAGGTGACATGGAGAAAAGTCAACGGGAATACTATCTGCGCCAACAGCTGAAGGCAATCAAAGAAGAGCTGGGAGAAAAAGACGAAGAGACCGTGGAGGTTGATGAGTACAGAGTAAAAATCGAAGAGGCCAATCTCCCCGAAGAAGCCGCAAAAGAGGCCGAGCGCGAACTGAATCGCCTGTCGCGCATGCATCCGTCATCAGCGGAATACACTGTGGCCTCCACCTACCTCGACTGGCTTACATCGCTGCCCTGGCACACCAGCACCCAGGACACACTGGATGTCAAAAAGGCCAGAAAGATTTTAGATGAAGACCATTACGGTCTTGAAAAACCGAAAAAACGAATTGTCGAATATCTTGCCGTCCGCAAACTGAAACCGGAATCGAAAGGCCCCATCCTATGCTTTGCCGGTCCTCCGGGCACCGGAAAAACCTCCCTGGGACGATCGATCGCCCGGGCTCTCGGCCGCAAATTCCATCGCATCTCCCTGGGGGGGGTAAGAGATGAAGCGGAAATCAGAGGACACCGGCGCACCTATGTCGGCGCACTCCCGGGCCGGATTATACAGGGCATCAGACGCGCCGGATCCAACAACCCGGTTTTTATGCTCGATGAAATTGACAAAGTGGGCAGCGATTTTCGCGGAGATCCGTCTTCGGCCCTGCTTGAAGTACTCGACCCGGAACAAAACTTCTCCTTTTCCGATCACTACCTGGATGTGGCCTACGATCTATCGAAGGTCATGTTTATCACTACGGCCAACATCCTCGATACCATACCCCCGGCCCTGCGGGACCGGATGGAAGTATTGCAGCTGCTTGGATATACGGAGGACGAAAAAATAAAAATCGCCAACCGCTTTCTCATCCCCCGTCAAAGAAGAGAACACGGGTTGAAGGCCGATCAAGTATCGTTTACAAAAGGTGCGGTCAAACACATCATCTCCGGTTACACCCGAGAGGCCGGGCTGCGTAACCTGGAACGGGAAATCGCAACCATCTGCCGGGGCGTGGCGAGTAAAATCGCAAGCGACGAAGCCGGATCTGTATCCATTACGGTTTCAAATTTACAAAAATTCCTGGGGCCGATGCATTTTACCTCCGAAGTAAAAACCCGGATTCAGACCCCCGGCGTGGCCATGGGGCTCGCCTGGACCCAGGCCGGCGGTGAACTGCTTTTCATTGAAGCAACGGCGATGAAAGGAAATAAAGGGCTGACGCTGACCGGTCAACTCGGAGATGTCATGAAAGAATCCGCAACCGCCGCTTTGAGCTTTATCCGTACAAATGCCACAAAACTGAAAATCGCCGAGGACTTTTTTGATACCCGGGACATCCACATTCACATACCGGCGGGCGCAATTCCGAAGGACGGTCCATCGGCCGGGGTTACGATGCTTACCGCCCTGGTTTCTCTTTTGAGCGACAAACCCATCAAAAAAGATCTTGCCATGACCGGTGAAATAACGCTGCGCGGCCAGGTGCTGCCCGTCGGCGGAGTCAAGGATAAAGTCCTTGCAGCGCACCGGGCAGGCATAAAAACAATTATTTTACCGGCCTGGAACAAAAAGGACATAGAGGATACCCCCAAGAAAGTACAAAAGGAAATCAAATTTCATTATGTCGACAAAATGATCGAAGTTCTCAGAATCGCACTGGATAATGAACACAAGAACAGGCAAACAAACCGGAAATAAGCGGATATGAATCAAACCAATTACCGTCTTAAACGACTCATTTGCCTGTCTCTTTCAGGGTTAATCATTTTCCTTTTTCAAAACAGCTGCTCTACCGTCCGAACCTCCCCCTCCCCGGACAACGTCCCGTCGTCTCCTAAACCGTATAAAGTGCAGGGCAAGTGGTATCAGCCGCGATCTCATGCGTACGGTTTCAGGCAGAAAGGAACTGCCTCCTGGTACGGGGAAAAGTTCCATGGCCGTAAAACCTCAAACGGTGAAGTTTACAACATGTACGGAATATCGGCAGCCCACAAGACACTGCCATTTAACACGGTTGTCACGGTTCGCAACCTTGATAACGGCAAAACGCTCGATGTGCGCATCAACGATCGCGGCCCTTTTGTGCGCGGCAGGATCATCGATCTTTCATACGGCGCCGCAAAGAAAATCGGGCTGGTCGGGCCCGGAACGGCCAGGGTGGAAATTGAGGCACTGGGGACGGTCAAAGGGCCGGTTGCTTCGTGGCAGCAAGAGCACACCTACACGCCCGTTGATTACAACAGCGGGGTATTCACATTTCAGGTGGGTGCCTTTCGCGAACGCAATAACGCCGAAAGGCTCAGGGCGAAGCTCGACCAGACCTATAAAAACGCCCATATCACCACTTACGATTCCGTAGACGGTACATACTACCGCGTGCGGGTCGGTTCCTTCACCAACCTGGAAGAGGCCCGCAAGGGGGAAGAGGTTTTGATCAGGGAGGGGTATGAGCCGATCATTGTAGCGGATTAAAAACGGTTTTAGGTTTCCGGTTTTAAGTTTTAGGTTGAACTGAATAATCCATATAATTCTTAAAACTTAAAACCTAAAACTTAAAACTATGGCACTTTAGTCTAAAATCCTTTCGCAAACAGTTGATACAAACTTAACATTGAAACAGCCCGAAGTTCTCCATAAAGTTGTTTTTTTAGACCGTGACGGGGTGATAAATCGGGACTCGGCGGAGTACATTAAGAGCCGGCAAGAGTTTGAATTTCTTCCCGGAAGCATCACCGCCCTGGTGCGTCTTCGTGAAGCCGGTTATGATGTGATTGTCATCACCAATCAGTCGGCTGTCAACCGCGGCATGATAACCCTTAAAGGGCTTGACGATATCCATAGCATAATGAAAGAGACCATCCAGCGCCATGGCGGGCGAATCCGGGATATCTACTACTGCCCCCATCGACCGGACGAAGGTTGCGACTGCCGTAAACCAAAACCCGGATTGATCCTCAAAGCCTGTGATCAATATACGATTGATCTCAACCATGCGATAATGGTGGGCGATAGTACAAAAGACATTGAATGCGCGCGCAATGCCGGCTGCGCCAGGGCGGTTCTGGTCAAAACCGGCAACGGCCCGAAGTCGGAAAAGGAATTGAAAGCCGGGGGATTCGAGGCCGACTATGTGGCCACGGATCTTGAAAATGCGGCTGACTGGATTATTCAAGAGGACGTTTAATTTGCACGATACAAGATGCAGGATGCACGATTTTCGTTTTTGATGTTCTATATGCGATAGAGGCAATTTAATCGTCCTTTTCCTTGATCCAGTATCAAGTATCCAGGATCACGGATCATGCCTCGTGCATCTTGGATCCTGTATCTTGCATCTTTAAAACTGCCTACCCAACCCGAATAAGTCGGAAAAGTTATAAGTGAACTAAAGTTTCAAATGGCCACCAATAACACCCCTACCACCACCCTCGAAGGACATCTCGAGCGAGTGACCTATTACAACCGGGACAATCATTATACAATTGCAAAACTGCGGACTGCCGCAACGGCAAATCTCGTAACGGTTCTCGGTTATATGCCGCACCCCAATGCGGGCGAAGCCTTAAGAGTTACGGGCACATGGGAAACCCATGCCAGATACGGTCAGCAGCTGCGAATGACCTCCTTTGAAACAATGCTGCCGGCCTCCATTGAGGGTATTATAAAGTATCTGTCCTCCGGCTTTATTAAGGGCGTTGGTCCCAAAACCGTTTCCAGGCTGGTCGGTCGCTTCAAAGATAAAACACTGGAAGTGATTGAAAAAGATCCGGGCCGGCTGACTGAGGTGAACGGTATCGGTGCCGAAACGGCGTCGCGTATCATCGAAGGCTGGAAGTCCCACCACGGTCTGAGAAGTGTAATGCAATTTTTACAGGATAACGGCTTAAAAACATCTCATGCCGTAAAAATATTCAAAAAATACGGGAAAGAGGCGCTGGATGTTCTACGCGATGATCCGTTTCGCCTGGCCCACGATTTTCCGGGGGCCGGATTTTACATCGCCGATACGATCATGCAAAATTCCGGAATCCCACCCGATGACCCTGAGCGGGTTCAGGCATGTGTTCTGCACATTATCCGGAACCTGGCAGGAGAGGGAAATATTTATGTCAACCGGGACCGGTTGATTGACCGCTGCGAGCAGCTGTTCGGTATTGAAGCGGAAGCTTGCCGTACAGCGATTGACAACCTGGCCGTGGCAAAAGAGATCGTCATTGAAGCGGCGCCGGCGGACCCGGGGAAGCAGGCCGTTTATTTAAGACCGCTTTACCTTGCGGAAGCCGGTATCGCCGCCAGGATAAAAGCGCTCCTGTCCTACCCGGTAACGACGCCCGGCCCTGATCGCCACCTGATCACCACAGAAATACTTCATAAACTTGCCATTCAACTGCCATCAGAACAGCTGGAGGTACTGGAAAACATTTTTTCTCAAAGAGTGGCCATCATCACCGGAGGCCCCGGCACAGGCAAAACAACGTTGATTCGCTCGATAACAGCCATTTATGAATCTCTTGCAAAGCAAGTCATCCTGAGCGCGCCAACCGGGCGCGCAGCCCGTCGCCTGTCTGAAGTTACAAACAGGAAAGCTTTCACGATCCACAAGCTTCTGGGGTTGCGCCCGGGAGAAGAGATGGTGGAAAAGGACCGGGACAACCCACTGTCGGCGGACGTCGTCATTGTCGATGAAGCTTCCATGATTGACACTTTTCTCATGTTTCACCTGCTCAGTGGTATGCATATATCCTCGCAGCTGATTCTGGTGGGTGATGTTTTTCAACTTCCCGCGGTGGGCCCGGGAAACGTGCTTTCGGACCTGATTCAATCCCGCTCCGTTAAAACTTTTGAACTAAAAAAAATCTTCCGGCAGGCCCGGGAAAGCACGATCATTCTCAACGCACACCGGATCCGCCGCGGTAAACCGCCTGCCATCAAAGAAGCGGATGTACTGCCGGAGCTGACCGATTTTTATTTTGTTGAGCAACATCAGCCCGAAACTGTCGTCAACCTGATCGTTGAATTGTGTATGCAGAAAATTCCAGACCGTTTTGCCTTTGATCCTGTCAATGACATTCAAGTGTTGACACCCATGCACAAAGGGGTTGTCGGCACCTTGCACCTTAACCAGGTGCTGCAGGAACACCTGAATCCGAATCCGATCACCCTGCGCACTGCCGGGCAGTCCTTTAAGCCGGGCGACAAGGTGATGCACCTGATAAACAACTATCAGAAAAAGATCTTCAACGGAGACAGCGGAACGATTAGTGATATCGATCTTAAAAACGGGATCGTATCCGTAAATTACGAAGGCAGGATCGTCGAGTATGATCTTTCGGATCTGGACGAAATCGGTCTGGCATATGCCATCACCGTTCACAAAGCACAGGGCTCGGAATATCCTGCGGTAATTATTCCGATGATGACACAGCATTTCGCCCTGCTGCAGCGGAACCTGCTGTACACCGCGATCACCCGGGGGAAAAGGCTGGTCGTTGTCATCGGAACTCAAAAAGCGCTTGATATCGCGCTGAAAAATGATCGGCCCGGGAAACGCCTTTCCGGCCTTTATCACCGGCTGCAATAATCCAGCGTGCGACCATAGCCTGGATAGAACCTGGAGCCTTATAACCCGCTTTTGGTTCAATAAGGGTTCACGAAGAAATAAGTTCGCAATTTTAGGCGTTGAGGGGCCCGACTGGCAAGGCGCGAAAACGTAGGAATATCCAGCATATTTCGAGTTTTCGCAACGCAATCAGTCGGAATGCATCGACGTCTAAAATGTGAAGTTATTTTTGAGTGAGCCCTAAGTGGACACCGATTTCATGCCGAATTGACACTGTCTCTTGACATTGTCCGCTGAAATGTTATAACTAGTTCAAAGAGTCTACAATTTCTATCGTATTGTTTTTCTGGCTTGTGGTCTTAATCTTGAGCTGCTCTATTTGATTCCGTTCAAATCGGTGCCGACGATCACACCAGTTCCTCTTGCCAACATCGTAAGTGATCTCATCCGGATCCGGCATTCACTATTCTCCAACTGCCGTAAACCACAACAGCCTGTTCCCAATACATCTGTCTTTCCAGAACGTCCGCGCTGAGGTGTTTTTTCAACGAGTTCGGTCAGTATCTGACCAGCGGTCTTTATGTTTACAGTTGACTCTGCTTCGGCTTGACAGTTCAAATCACCATTCGTGCCTAAATTGCAGATTTTTTCAGCCGAGATACGGTGGAAATGGAGGTGCAGTCATGTATGTTGAGCAGGTGGATTTTTTCCGTGGGGCCAGCATGATCTTTGTGAATAAGATCATGAAAATCGGGGTCAGAAAATCCATGCCACAGGGGGATGTCATCTTTCACGAAGGCGATCCGGCCATCCGTTTCTATATTCTGCTCAACGGACGTGTCCGCATCAGCATCGGCGAATCAGGACATGTCGTCTATATTGTCAGCAACGGTGGGGAAGCCTTCGGCTGGTCGAGTCTTATCGGTCACCGGGATTATTCTGCATCGGCCGAGTGCCTCGAACCGACACAGCTTATCGCTTTTGACAGAGACCGTTTTCAAAACGCCATAGAGAAAGATCCGGCAAACGGAATCATATTGTATAGAGGCCTGGCAATGACCCTGGCAAACCGACTGTTGCAAACGTATAAAATGATTTCCAGCGACATGATAGCGGAAAGTATCGCCGGCCCGGGAACCGGGCAGTTTCAAGAACCAGACTTGCCGGGCGGATAGCCGGTAAGCCGCCAGGCTGGCTGTATCATTCAGTGCCAGGTAAGGATATCGGGGAGTAAAAATGGGCGGGGTCATCGCCAGACAATGGGAAGACAAGATCGTCTCGCCGGATCGTATTGCGCAAATGATTAAGCCCGGAATGAGCATCTTCATCGGCACCGGTGTGGCCGAACCACGGACCCTGGTTAAAACCATTATGAACAGGGATTTCGGTAACTTACAGGATCTGGAGCTCGTCCAGATCGTCAGTTTCGGCGACGCGGTTTCGTTAAAAAAGCTTCGATATCAAAAATACCGGCTCAAAACTTTCTTTTCAGGTTGGGTGTCGGACGATGCCATCACCGAGGGACAGGTGGACCTGGTTCCCACTCGATTTGTGTGGATTCCCCGACTGATAGAATCCAGCCTCATTCCCGTGAATGTGGCTTTTGTGCAGATCACCCCTCCGGATGACACCGGGAATTGCAGTCTCGGGGTTGCGGTGGACGTTGCCCGGCAAGCGATGGATCGGGCTTCCCTGGTGGTCGGAGAAATCAACAGCCGGATCCCGCGAACTTTTGGTGACACCTTTGTCCACGTTTCTGATTTTGACTATTTCGTAATGTCAAACGACCCGCCCATTTATTTTGATCGCTGGCCGGTGGATCAGGTTTACGACCAGGTGGCGGCCAATGTTGCGGTCCTGATCGAAGACGGCAGCTGTATCGCATTTTCCATCGGCCCCCTATATGAAGCCTTGAGCCGACATCTCAAAAAAAAACAACACCTGGGGATTCATTCGCCTTTTTTCACCGATGCGCTAATGGACCTTATCAAAAGCGGGGCCGTAACCAATCGCTACAAGGAAACCTATCGGGGAAAATCTCTGGCATCTTATGCCATCGGCACACCGGAGCTCCTGGAGTGGCTGGACCAAAACCCGCTGGTGGAATTTCAGGGAATTGACAAAGTGTTTGACCCGGCCCAGATCGGTCGGAACCCGCGTTTCGTTGCTGTTCTTCACGCGCGCCGGGTGGATTTATCCGGCCAAGTCGCCCTTCAGGTCGGCAAGGGGAATGTGGCGACCGGCCCGTCCGAGGTAATGGATTTTTTCAACGGCGCCGAGATCTCAACCGGAGGGCGCACTATTTTTGCCCTTCCGAGCCGCAACCGGCAGGGCATGGCCAACATTCTGCTGTCTGTCAAAGAATACCCCAATCAATGCAGACAGTGTGAGTCGGTGGACATGATCGTCACCGAATACGGCGTTGCCCGCCTGCGGGGCTATACGATGCGGGAACGGGCCCAGGCCCTGATTGACATCGCCCATCCGGATGATCGCCCGATGCTCATCGAGCAGGCCAAGGCGCAAAAAATCCTGTATCCGGATCAAATTTTTCTGCCGGAGAGCGCTCATCTCTACCCGGCGGACATTCTTGACATGCATGGCTTCAAAGGCGGAATCGACGTCCGGTTCAGGCCGATCAAGCCTTCGGATGAAGAAGAAATGCGCCGGCTGTTTTACCGTTTTTCAGATGAAGCGGTGTATTACCGCTATTTCGGCCATTTAAAAACCATGCCGCATGCCAAAATGCAGGAATACGTAAATGTCGATTGGAGCCGTACCATGTCCATCGTCGGTCTGGTCGACAGTGACGGTCAGCCGCGTGTTATCGCTGAAGCCAGGTATATCCGTGAAGATCACCGGCCGCTGGCCGAGGTGGTGTTTGTCGTTGACGAAGGGTACCAGGGCCTGGGAATTGCCACCTATATCTACAAAATGCTTGTTCGCCTGGCAAAGGAAAGAGGGCTGCAGGGTTTTACGGCTGATGTGCTGTTTTCAAACCAGGGAATGATGAAAGTATTTCGAAAAGGGGCCTGGCCGATTACCGCCAAGCTGGAAAATGGAATATACGACTTAACCATCGATTTTCACTAGAAATATCCATACTTAATGAGACTTATGGCCCTGCATAATAGGAGGACCCATGAAAAGCAAAGCACGATCTATCGAACAAATCATTGAAGATCAGGTCCGTACATGGCAGATGATCACGAGGGAAAGGATCGAAAAAGAAGTCGTTGTTCCGGTCATCACGGTGTCCAGAGAGCCCGGCAGCGGAGGCCGCATTTTAGCTCAGGAGCTTGCCCGCAAACATGGATTGGACATGTTTCACCAGGAAATTCTCCATGAAATGGCCGCCAGTGCCAAGGTCAGCACCGTAATTCTGGAAACTCTGGACGAAAAGGGAATTTCAGTATTGGAGGACTCGATCTCAGCCCTGGTACATGAGCGTCACCTCTGGCCGGACCGGTACCTGCAGCATCTGATGAAAGTTGTCGGAACTATTGGAAAACACGGCCGGGCTGTCGTTGTCGGCAGAGGGGCAAATTTTATTCTCCCACCGGCGGGAAGGCTTAGAGTTCGGGTGGTGGCGCCGATGGATGTCAGGGTTGAACACCTTGTGCAGGATTATGGTGTTTCACAGTATGAGGCAAAAAGACGCATCATCCGGACCGAATCGGATCGGCGGGCATTCATCCGAAAATACTTTAATGCCGATATTGCGGATCCGATAAACTATGAT
>DAOVBC010000313.1 GCA_030670715.1 Deltaproteobacteria bacterium
AGAAGAAAAGCTCATATCGCTGGCCTATATTCCCATCATTTCCAAGCAAAAGAAAACCTTGGGTGTCATCCGCATCGGAAGCAAGAAGCCGAAACAGTTTTCGATGGACCAGAAGAACGTTCTGGAGCTCATCGGCAACAGAATCGGGGTTGCCCTTGAAAATGTAGAGCTTCAGAAACAGTACATCAAATCAGAAGAAAAGTACCGCACCCTGTTTAACAGCGACCCTCATCCGATTTTTATTCTCGACAGCAGAACCTTTAAAATACTGGACACCAACCAGCGGACCCAGGACAGCTACGGTTACACGGGGGATGAACTGCTGGGGAGTTTCTTTTTGGATCTGGGTGATGAAAACGACCAAGAACTGGCCCGGGGATTAAGAACCCTTTCCCCGGACCAGTCGATCCTTTTCACAAAAAAGAAGCATTACCGCAAGGGCCGGCGTCCGTTTTACGTGAATGTTAACATCAGCCATGCCAGATACGGTGAGAGCAGTGTCGTTATCGCTTCCACAACCGATATCACCGAGAGTGTGGAAAAAGAGACCCAGCTGATTCAAGCCAGCAAGATGACCACCCTGGGGCAGATGGCGGCGGGTATTGCCCATGAGATTAATCAGCCGCTGAATGTCATCCAGGTTTGTGCTGATTTCTTTCTCAAAATGATTGACAGGGGGCAAACGATTGGGGCAGAAGACTTAAAATCCATGGCCGACGATATCAGCAGCAATGTCCAACGTGCTTCCGGAATTATTCAACATATGCGAGATTTCGCCCGGCAGTCCGACGTGGTCAGACATAAGGTGAATATTAACGATCCGATTCGGGATGTGTTCAAGGTTCTCGGCCACCAGCTGAGAGTGCACCAGGTTGATTTGCAACTCGATCTGGATCCGGATATCCCTTTTATACGGGCGGATCACAACCGTCTGGAGCAGGTTTTTATTAATCTGGTGACCAATGCTCTGGACGCCATGGATGAAAAAGGCAGCCGTCCGGAGTACAAGGACTCAAAAAAGCGCCTGACGATTCAATCGCGGGCAGAGCACGGCCGGGTGACGGTGATCGTTTCCGACACCGGAATCGGCATGACCGACGAGGTGCGCCGTAAAATTTTTGAACCCTTCTTTACTACAAAACAAATCGGTAAAGGAACCGGCCTGGGGGTCAGCATCAGTTACGGTATTGTAAAAGATTACGAAGGTACCATTCAAATCAGCAGCAAAGTCGGAGAGGGAACAACTTTCGAATTGCACTTTCCGGCAGCGGGTGAGAATTTGGGAAAAAATGACTAAGATATTACTCATAGACGATGAAGCCGATATACTGCGCGTTCTATCGATGTCTTTAAAGGCCGACGGCTACGACGTTGTCACGGCCCTCAGCGGTGAAGAAGGTTTGGCGGTGTTTGAAAAGGAGTCACCGGACCTGGTGCTTACCGATATTAAGATGCCGGGAATGGACGGTATCCAGGTTTTAAAACAGATTAAAGTGCTCAGTGATGAACCGGAGGTTATTATTATAACGGGTCATGGGGATATCGATTCTGCCATCGAAGCGCTGCAGCACGGCGCATCTGATTTTATTAATAAGCCTGTCAGGGATAAAGCCCTTGCCATCTCACTGAAAAGGGCCCTGGAAAAGATCGATATCAGGCGCCGGCTCAAAGAATATACCCATGGGCTGGAAGATAAGGTTGCCCTGGCAACGCAGGAATTGCAAAGGCGAGCCAATTTTCAGATCAAGCTCATCCGAAGTTCCAACGATGGTATTGTAGCAACGGACCGAAACTTGAATGTTGTCATTTATAATCCCGGAGCCGAGAGGATATTCGGGCCTTCCGCATCCGAAGTGATCAATAAAAAACAGGTGACAGAGCTGTATCCGGCTGAAATCATAGACACTTTTCGCGAATCCATGGCCGGCGGCAACCACAAAAAAGAGATTTCCTGGCAGGAAACCTCTATTCAATCGCAAAGCGGGGCGAATATTCCGGTAAAATTTTCAGGAACGGTGTTGCGCGAGAAAGGAAAAATTGTGGGTACGGTCGCTTTTTTTCAGGACCTGAGAGAAATAAAGCGACTGGAACAGGAACTGGTCAAATCGGAGAGACTGGCTGCCATCGGACAGACCGTGGCGGGACTGTCCCACGGCATCAAAAATATTTTACACGGGCTTAAGGGCGGCAGCTATCTGGTCGATATCGGAATTAAAAGAGATGACAGCCAAAAGCTCAAAAGCGGCTGGCAGATGATAAAGAGAAATATTGATCGGACTTCCGATCTGGTTCTGGATTTGCTTTCGTATTCCAAGGAAAGAGAGCCTGAATACGAGGCCTGTTCCCCTAACGAAATCGCCGGTGAAGTCTGTGAATTGCTTGCAGAAAAAGCCCGTGAACACCGCGTTAAACTCTTAAAAGAATTTGACCCTGCCGTCGGTAAGGTGTCCATGGATCCTTACACGATTCACAGCGCCTTGCTGAATTTAATGTCGAATGCTATAGATGCATGCTTATTTGACGAGGACACCGGCAAGAACTGGCAGGTCCGATTGAAAACTGCTTTAGAGGACGGCAACAGCATCAGATTTGAAGTTTCTGATAATGGCGCCGGCATGAGCAAAGAAGTCCAGGAGAAGCTATTTACATCTTTTTTCAGCACCAAAGGTCACCGGGGAACCGGTCTCGGGCTGATGGTCACCAGAAAGCTTGTTGAAGAGCACATGGGAAAAATTGAAGTGACCTCCCGGCCGGGTAAAGGAACTACCTTTACCATGCATCTGCCGTATGCTGCACCGGCGGAGAGCTGATCTTAACCGCCGGGTCAAACCGGCGGCGACAATCCATATCCAAGGAGGATGAATGATGGGTAAAAAGATACTTGTTGTGGATGATGATCCTGA
>DAOVBC010000316.1 GCA_030670715.1 Deltaproteobacteria bacterium
ATGTGGCCACCGGTCATGATACTCAACCCGATGACATCCACCGATTCCTGAATGGCCGTTACCAGGATCTGGTCGATACTTTGATGCAGCCCGGAATAAATCACTTCCATACCGGCGTCCCGGAGAGCAAGCGCCACGACCTTGGCCCCGCGATCATGACCGTCCAGGTCCGGTTTGGCGATGAGTATCCTGATTTTTTTCTCTGACATTTACATAACCCTTTATGAAGTTGATTTCTCTCTCCTGCGAAACCGATCAAAATCCGCCAATATTGCCTCCTGGCCCTTTAATATATGCTGCCGTACCAGGCGCTCCGCACCCTCTGCATCCCGTTTGCGGATACAGTCCAGCATTAACCGGTGGTCCTTATTACTTGCCCGTGCCATGGTCTCCTTCTCCAGGATGATGCGTCTGAACTGGTAGATTTGATCTCTGAGGGCGTTAATCATCTTGATTAATCTGGGATTTCGGCTCAGGGCGTAAAGCATGTCGTGAAACTCCGTGTTGATCTTCACCAGGCGATCCATCCGACCCTGATCCAGACTTTTCTGAAACTCCTTTATTTTATTTTCCAGGGGCGTCAGTTCGTCTTTCCGATGTTTAACGGCTGCCAGGTTGGCAGCATAGCTTTCAAGAACGCTGCGTATTCCGAATGTCTCTTCGATGTCTTTGCGGCTGAAACCGAGAACGGTAAACCCGCCGTGCGGCAGCCGGCTGATAAATCCTTCCCTTTCCAGCTTGTGGATGGCCTCTCTGACCGGCGTTCTGCTGATCTCCAGGACCTTTGCGATACGGCTTTCGACAAGTCGACTCCCGGGTGAAATATCTCCTCTGGTGATGGCATGCCGCAGGGTGTCAAAAACATTCTGCCCCAGTGATTTTCTCCGTCCGATGGCCTTCAAGGGACCGAGTTCCAGATTGTCGGAAGCGTTTTTCATTGCTCATCGCCGATCGCGTATCGCTTACCTTACATCATCTACCCCTGTATCACGTGTCGCGGTTCGATATCGAATATCGAACATTACTCCACATGCCGGGTATTACAACCCCGCCCAGCGGGCGATGTTGGTTTGCAGGATTTCATGGGTACCGCCCCCATACAGCAAAAAACGGTTGTCCCGGTAATACCGTTGAACCGAGTACTCCATTGAATAGCCGTAAGCGCCGAAGATGCGGGTCGCCTCGTCCGCTGCTTTACAGGCTGCTTCGGTGGCAAAGTATTTGGCCATGGAAGCCTCTTTCAGGCACGGAATCTTATTGTCGATCATGCGGGTGGCGTTGTATGTCAACAGCCGGGAGGCCTCCAGGTCGGTTGCCATATCGGCGATCTTGGCCTGAATGAGTTGATACTTGCTGATCGGTCGGCCGAAAGCGGTCCGTTCATGGGCGTAGCGGATAGAGTCTGCAATGGCGGCCCGCTGCAGGCCGATGGCCAGGGCCGCCGTCATGGCTCGGATTTCCGCCAGGATGGAAAGAAGATTGCTCAGCCCCTGTCCTTCGGCACCCAGACGATACTCTTTTGGAATCCGGACATCCTGGAAAGCCAGGTCCGAAAGCGGTGTTGTCCTCGTGCCGATGGTTTGAAAAGGTTTGCTGACCGAAAGGCCCGGTGTTTCTCTGGGGATGAAAAAGAAGTTCAACCCCTTCAGCTTTTTGGCCGGATCCGTCTGGCACAAAACAGTGTAGAAATTCGCCACAGGGCCGTTGGTGACCCAGGTCTTCATACCGTTAATCACATACCCGTCTTCGGATTTTTTGGCTAAAGTTGTAACCGCCCCGAGATCAGAGCCGGCCTCAGGTTCTGTTAAACAGAAACAGGCGATTTTTTCGCCTCTCATGGCCGGCAGAAAGTATTTTTCCCGCATTTCATCCGTGCCGTAGTGAAACAAGAAATTGGTGCCCATCAGGCACTGCATCGCCGTGATTGCCGCCAGACTCATCATGCCCCGGGCAAGCTCTTCGCAAATAATGCAGTAAAGGGTGTTGTTGCCGCCGGCGCCTCCGCCATTTTTCGGATATCGGATGCCGAACACACCCATCCCGGCAACTTCCCTGAACAGCTCCAGGGGAAACTCGCCTTTCTCGTCAAGTTCCTGCGCCTGGGGAATTACTTCGTTGTCCACGAACCGGGCGATGTTTTTTTTAATCAATTCTTCGGAGTTCGACCGTAACATTCAACCTCCATTATACATACTGAGGCATCCGGTCCCGACGGGTCGGGTTATTTATTACTGCCTCAAAGAAAGACTCTCAGAAATGCCTAAACTGCCTAAAATTATAGATATTTTGCTACCGGTTCACTCATCTCGATTTTACGTAAGCGGATCTGCCTCCGCCTCCTTGCGGAGTTGCCTTGTCATTTCAGGCACGATTTCGTGCAGATCACCCACGATCGCCCAGTCCGCGATCTGAAAAATGGCGGCCCTGGGATCTGTATTTATGGCGATGATATATCTGGAGTTCATCATGCCGGCCCGGTGCTGAATCGCACCTGAAATGCCGCAAGCAATATATATTTCCGGACGAACGCTTTTTCCCGTCTGGCCCACCTGGTTTTCCGGCGGAATCCAGCCTTCTTCGGCCGCTACGCGGGTTCCGGCCACATCGCCTCCCATAACGTCAGCCAGCTCCCTCAGTATGTTGAAA
>DAOVBC010000127.1 GCA_030670715.1 Deltaproteobacteria bacterium
GAAGCGACTTCGATCACCGAGGAACCCCACATCCTGGATACGCTGGCAGAAAGTTATTACCTGAACGGATATTACGAAAAAGCCGTCGAGGCAGCAATGCGTGCAAAGCAAATGGCCACCGATAGGCATACCTACTACGAAAAGCAGCTTAAAAGGTTCCGGAAAGCGGCCGGTTATTAAACTGAACTTAGTTCGCTTCGCTCACAATTGGAATAATGGAACAATGGAATGATGGAATATTGGGTACATTCGTGTTCCATGATTCCAACATAGCGCTAAAGCTTCACTCCGTGCCCAGCATTCCATGTAGGCGGCATAAAACCAGTGTCGTTAAAAGCTGCATGATTTCAATATATTATAGAAATCCCGAGACGTTGAGTTATCGCTGTTCGTTATCTCTTTTGTCTCTCAGAATTTTGTAATTATCGTATAGCTTTTTCCCACCGCCGATAATCAGGGTGACGGCTACAAAATAGCAACTAAAATAAATAAAGCCCATGGCGCGGGAGAACTGTTCGAAGTGTGCCAGTTTGGGCACGACCTGCGGGATTCGATAAATCATACCGATGCCTGCCAGCACCAGGGCGATGCCCCAAATGGTTTGTATTTTGGCTCGTGATTTATCCATAGTCATTTCAGTTGCAATTTAAATTAACCACAGAGAGAAATATATTGATAAATTACACCTCTGTGTACTCCGTGCACTCTGTGGTGAATATGTGATAATGGATAAAGAATCATACAGATTTTGTCAAACTTAAAACCGGCGGACGAATCAAAGCCATATGATTATTTTTTCTCACCGGCAGCCGAAATGTAAATAGCAATTAGAATCAGCCCGCCACCGACAAACTTAAACCACGTGAGGCCCTCGTCAAAAATGAAATAGGCCAGAATGGTACTTCCGATGGGTTCTCCCAACAGACTGACGGCGATCAAGCCGGCACTGAACCACCTCAGGGCCCAGTTGTAACTCGAGTGGCCGATCAGTTGCGTGAAAAGAGCCATGGCCCAGAAACAGGCGTAGGTGTTCGAGGAAAATCCTGATATCGGCAGTTGACCAATTAAAACAACCGCCCAGAGAATAGCAGCCGCACTGCCGTAGCAAACAAAAATATAGGCCAGCAGTGATAGTTTGCGCCGCAGGTTTCGCCCCAGGAGCAGATAAACAGCCACACATACACTGCCGGCCAGTGCCAGGAAATCACCCAGCAGCGCTTTGCCGCCGGTTGCAAAATCGCCGGCACCGATGATGATGCCTCCGGTAACGCTGATGAGAATACCGACCGCTACAATCGGCTTGATACGCTCTTTGGTAATAAAGGGCGTAAACAACCCGACCCACAGTGGGTTGGTATTGACCAGGACAACGCTGTTTACCACAGAGGTGTAGTTCAATGATGAAATCCAGGTGGCAAAATGTAGCGCCAGAAAAAAACCCGATAAAACGGCGAGCAGAATCTCGCGGCGGGAAAGCTCCAGCAGTTCCTCCCGGGCTTTCAACAATGCGATCGGGGTGATCACCAGGGTGGCCAGCCCCACCCGGTAAGCGGCAATCACCAGGGCGGGAGCGTCCGCAAGGCGCGCAAAAATCGCACCCGTCGATACGGCAAGCACTCCGGAAAGCAGGGCGAGATAGGGGTTGAAGGGAGGATTACCGGTGATTTCTAACTTCGAAGTGGGGGGCATATTTCTCAGTGCACATATTCACAACAGAGCGCACAGAGCACACAGAAACCAAATTTTTAAATATTTCTATTACTCTCTGTGATCTCTGCGGTCTCTGCGGTTAACCCAATCGCATGATCCTGGGGGTGAACATCCCGGAACGCCGTCGGGTTGGTCTCCTTGATGTATTGTTTCACACCTTTCACAATCCCCTCGCACAGACGCTCCTGATACTTCGGATTGACCAGCCTGCGGCACTCTCTGGGGTTGCTGATAAAAGAGGTTTCAATCAAAACAGAGGGCATCTGTGCTCCCAGCAGCACGTAAAACGGCGCCTGTTTTACTCCCTTGTCTTTAACGCGGGAGTAGCCTTTTTTCTTTAAATGCAGGGTAACGGAATCCTGAATATGGGCGGCCAGTCGGCTCGACTCATTGATTTTGGCATTATGCATAAGCGAAAAAAGGATTTTTTCCAGGTCGCTGATGTTGTTGGTCGATGTGGCATTCTCCTTGGCCGCCACGCGTTTTGCTTCTTCATCGGAGGCCATGTTCAAAAAATAGGTCGAAATCCCGTAGGCCCGGCGGTCCCGATTGGCATTGGTGTGGATCGAGATAAAAAGGTCCGCATTTTTTGTGTTGGCAAAAGCGGTCCGCTCTTCAAGAGTCAGGAAGCGGTCGCTGTTGCGGGTCATGATCACTTCACATTTCAGCTCCTTTCGAAGCTTTCTGGCAAGGCGTTTGGCAATCTGCAACACTACTTTTTTCTCGTGAACCCCTTTCAGGCATCCCGGTGCACCATAATCTCTGCCGCCGTGCCCGGGATCGATCACGATCCGTCGCACACCGAGAGAAAGCTGTCTGACAATGTCATCGGTCGTTACCCGGGGATCAACCCGGGCGATTTTCGGATTCGGTTTTGCGTTCTTTTCAGGTCGATCCGCACCGGCACCCCCTTTCCCTCTAATATCCATCACAATCCTGAAGGGGTCTTTGAGGGTAAAAATATCATAGGTTTTAATCGATTTAATATCGGTGACGACTCTCACAGCGGTTGGGGAATATTGACCGGCCCTGGCATGTTCGAGGAGGTCATCGCCAATGGGAATAATTTTTTGAATGTTTTCTCCGAGACGACTGTGATGAAAATCAACATACAGTCGCTGGGGTTTTTTGAGAGAGGGGTCTTTCTTCAATAATTTATAGGTAAAGGTCGTTTCCCGATCCAAATCGATTACCAGACGCGTATAATTTGGATTGGACCAGAATCGCATGCCGGTTACCGTCGCCAACCTTCCCAGAGCGGCATTTGAGACATTATTCTCCGGTTCTTTTTTGGGTGTGGACAATTTTGGGGTTGGCGGATTTTTATGCGTTGTATCAGAGGTTTTTTCTCTATCGCCACTGCCATTTTTTATGACTGCCAGAAGATTTTCATCCCGCTTGATCGCATCGATCGCTGCAGCGGCCTTTTTCTTATACCCGCTTTTCGGGTATCGCTGAACAATGCGCTTAAAATTCTCAAGTGCCTGTTGTCGATCTGAATCATTATACGAGTGTTTGTAGAGTTCATAATAAAGTGAACCTGACATGAACAGGCTGGCTGCCGCCCAGGGACCGGAAGGGTCGTGGCGGTATACGGCGTCAAATTTCTCGATACAATGCAGCCATTTATCACGATATTTTTGCTTTCCGGGATGATTCAGCAATGATTGGTAACAGGCCTCGGCGCGATGGAACCTCTCTTTAGTAGACGGGGATTTACCGGAGGCCGATTTACGGTGGGCCTGCTTTTTATCTCCGGACTTACTGCTGTCTTGAGAGGCGAGACGGGTCGCTTTCTTGGCGCGATCATAATAACCGCTGTTCGGAAACCGCTTGACGATGCGTTCGAAGTGATCGATGGCTTCTTTTCGATCGGAGTGTTTACCGGAACGTTTATAAAGTTCAAAATAGAGGGTACCCGTCATATAAAGACCGGCGGCTGTCCATTGACCGGAAGGATCACGTCGATAGACTTCTCGAAATTTATCTATGCACTTCATCCAGTTGTAACGGTATTTTTGCTTTTGAGGATCTTTTCGAAGCTTTTGATAGCAGGCTTCGGCCTGAAAGTAGCTCTCACCGCCTGTCGCAGCCGACAACCAGGGCGGCCTGCTCCAGTACAACAGACAACCAACAACCAGCACGAATACGAGTGTTTTTTTAATTCTCATCTTCTAATTGGACACGTCTTTGGCAAGTTCCTTCAGTTCATCAAGATAGTTCAGGGCTTCAAGGGGTGTCATAGCTGCTACATCGATTCGGCTCAACTTTTCGACGATTGTGTCCCGGGGTTTGCGAAAGAGGTTCAGTTGCACCGCCTCTACCATTGAATTTGATTCCTCCGGCGAAACACTTGCAGAAGGTTTCAGGTTGCCGGCGCTGTTTTCAACACTGACAAGAATTTTCTTGGCCCGCTTTATGACGTTCCCGGGTATTCCTGCCAGACGAGCAACCTGTATCCCGTAACTCCGGTTCGTTCCTCCTTCCGCCAGTTTCCTCAAAAATATAATTTCATCGTTCCATTCTTTTACGGCAATATTGTAATTTTTCACTCGCCGTTTGGTCTGCGCCAGTTCTGTTAATTCATGGTAATGGGTGGCAAACAGTGTTTTCACACCTGTTCCATGCAGGTCGTGCAGATATTCTGCAACAGCCCAGGCGATACTGAGGCCATCAAATGTACTGGTTCCCCGTCCGATTTCATCCAAAATTACCAGACTCCGGCCAGTGGCATTGTTTAATATATTGGCCGTCTCCTGCATTTCCACCATATAAGTGCTCTGCCCCTGGGACAGATTGTCCAGAGCGCCAACCCGGGTAAAAATACGATCCGTGATACATACCGATGCTTTACCGGCCGGTACAAAACTGCCCATATGGGCCATCAATAACTGGAGTGCAACCTGACGCAGAACTGTTGATTTTCCGGCCATGTTAGGGCCGGTAATGATCAGTATCTGGTTATCGTCATTGTCCAGCCGGATGGTATTCGGCACGAAGCGCTCGCCGACAATCATTTTCTCAATGACCGGGTGGCGACCGTCCTCAATGTAAATGTAACCCTCCTGGTTGAAATACGGACGGCAGTAGTCGTTCTGATCGGCCACTTCGGCCAGATTCAGCAAGCAGTCCAACCGGGCAATAAATTGCGCAAGCTGTTGAATATCGCTGTTTTTTTTAATGACTTCCGAGCGTATTCGGTTAAATATCTCGTACTCCAGATCAGCCCGTTGCTCTTCAGCATTTAACACTTTGGCCTCAAAGGATTTGAGTTCATCGGTAATATATCGTTCCGCATTGACCAAGGTCTGTTTGCGGACATAATGCACCGGAACATCGCTCAATCGTGTTTTCGGGATTTCGATGTAATACCCAAAGACCCTGTTATACCGGACTTTCAGGGCATTGATGCCGGTGGTTTCCCTTTCGCGGACTTCCAGCTGGGCCAACCAGCCTTTACCATCGCGGCTGATTTGAACCAGCTCATCCAGATTTTTGTCGAAACCGGATTTGATCAATCCACCTTCCTGAACGGTCAAAGGGGGATCTTCCCGGATGGCACAGTCAAGCAGGGCTGCCAGTTCCATCAGATGGTCATCATTTTCTTCCAACTGAAAGGGCGCTGCATTGAGTTGTGACACCAGAGATTTTATGGCCGGAAACATCATCAGTGATCGTTTCAGGGCCACCAGATCCCTGGCATTGCACTGTCCCATGGTAATTTTACTTCCGAGGCGCTCGAGATCATAGATGGACTTCAGCCCTTCACGCAGGCTTTTGCGGGCATGTTGGTTTTTCTTTACCTCCTCGACCGCATCCAATCGCAATTCGATCTCCTGCACATCCAGGCCGGGATATCGCAACCACTCTTTCAGCATTCGTCCGCCCATGGCGGTGACGGTGCGGTCGATGACGCTGAGCAGCGTGCCCCGACGGGATCCGGTGCGGATGTTAGCCATCAGTTCCAGATTTCGGCAGCTGAGATCATCCAACCACAGGAAGTGATCCAGAAAGTAGGTTTTAAGGCCGTTGATATGCTCTATTTTTTGTTTCTGAGTCTCGCGAACGTATTCCAGCAGCGCACCGGCTGCGCTGACTCCGGATTTGAGTCCTTCACAGCCGAACCCTTCCAGCGACACCGTATTAAATTGCCTCAACAGACTGTTGCGCGCTTTTTTGAACTCGAAGGACCGATCATCTACAAATGTCAGGGCCCGTTCACCCACAGAGTCAAGGAAGGCGGAAAAATGCGGATCACGCCTCGAAGAGTCCGGCAGAATAATTTCACTGGGTGAAATTCGCAGACTCTCTCCGATCACCTGATCAAGGTTGTCCGCCTGGGTCACTCGAAAAGTGCCGGTGGACAAATCCAGATAGGCGAGCCCTGCTGTAACCGCATTGTTTGCGACGGAAAGGATAAAATTATTCGTTTTTTCTTCCAATAATTCATTTTCAACGATCATGCCGGGCGTTATCACCCGCACAACTTCCCTTTTCACCAGTCCTTTTGATATTGCCGGATCTTCGACCTGATCGCAAACCGCTACTTTGCGACCGGCTTCAATGAGGCGTGCAATATATCCCTTCGCGGCTTTATGGGGGACACCGCACATGGGGATCGGTATTTCATCTTTTTTGTTCCTGGAAGTCAGGGTAATTTCAAGAATTCCGGAGGCAACCTCGGCATCTTCAAAAAACATTTCATAAAAATCGCCCATCCGGTAGAACAAAATGGCGTCCGGATACTGCCCTTTAATGGACAGATACTGCTTCATCATCGGTGTTGTTTTGGGAGGGCTCATGGATCAAGGTGTAGTTTAGGCGACAGCCGCAGTGTCGAATATTCCATGGTGACTCTTTAGTTTTAAGTTGGAATACTGAGTAAGTTACAAGTGAACTAAAGTTTAAAGTGCCTAAAGCCCGCCCTGGTGCGACGCATTAGTGCAAATTGATACGGACTGTGTTTCATTCCACACCAGTACTTTAGACTTAAAAGACAGGTCTGAAATGACACATAGGATGCAACAGTATACATAAACCAGTCGCA
>DAOVBC010000150.1 GCA_030670715.1 Deltaproteobacteria bacterium
AATGCGATAGCAAAGTCAAAAACCCCGCACCGCTCATAATGGCCAGTTTCGGTTTTCTGCAGGATCGCTGGGGGTCCGAAGCGGCCAAGTTTTACGAGTTGTACCTTAAGGATCCAACTGCGAGGATCCCCGCCCATGTCATGATCCTGGACCATCCCACCGGCGGACCGTTTTTGGCCGATAACGGACACCTGAGCATCGGTTCCTACGATGACGCCCGGATGTGGATCGAGGCTGCGCAGTACATCAGCCGGGAATACAACCTTTCCGGCATTCACCTGCTGGGCGTCAGCATGAGCGGCCAGACAGTCGTCCACGCTCTGATTGAGGACCGGCGTCTGGGACTTGGACTGTTCGATTCCGGTATCGCCGTCTCGATCGCACCGGACTTTAGACAGGCGCCGGGTATACAGCTGGCGCGACTTGGCACACCGCAAGGCGTCGAAAACCCCTGGGTCCGTGCTTTATTAGCCCCCCTGCCCTATGAAACCCTCACAGACACGATCCAGAGCCGGGTAGTTTTGATGTTCATAGAAAAGCAGTTTATCTCGAACTACAACAGGGTTCACAAAGCAGGCAAACCGCTCGAATTACAACCCGAACATGTGGCCATTTTTTTACGAAAGGAATGTGAAAACCGGATAACTTTTTTGCGGAAGCAATATCAAGGGTTGGCGGCCTGGAACCACCAAGATTTCAGTCTGACAAACCTTGACGACTACATGGAAACAACACGGATCGCCGGGGTGATCGATCGGGTGCAAACACCGCTGGTGTTGTTGAGTGCCCGCGACGATCCGGCCGTACCGCACACGCAGTTCCGGGAAGTTCAAAAGGCCGCCGGCAAAAATCCCTGGGTGATATGCTACAACACAACACGCGGTGGACACTTCGCCTATGATATCGTATACGGGAAGGCGTATCTCGGCCGGATCATTCGATTGATGATGGACCTGGAAATATTACGAACGTGGAACAGTGACAAATGACATGAGACGAAATGCCGCTTCACATATCTCCATCATTGCACCGCTCCTTCTTGCAAGCCTTTTAGTTTTAGCTTCTCCGGTTCATTCAGACACTTCAACAGTTGACAAAGACGTGCCGCTTGACGCGGTAATGGTTCGTGGTCAGACCCTTCACGGACAAATCATCGGTCTCGATTCACGGGGCATTCGCTTTAAAACGGTTTACGGTGAGGGAGAAATAAAAATCCCCTACGACGACATAGAGGGGGCAATTTCCTCCCGGGCCACTTTTCGAATCGTTTACGGCGATGACAAGGTTGTTGTTGGACGGTTGCTCGGTCTGGACAAAAAACGCCTGCTGGTCGGTGAAACGCAGAGCTCAATTATACAAATACCGGTTCAGGGAATTGGGATGGCCCTGCTCGAGGACACCTATCAGAAATCGTTCTGGAAACGATTGAAAACAAACTACAGGCACTGGCGCGCCGACTTTGACATCGGATTAAAGTACGAAGAAAGCACGATTGACAAGAAAAAGATTGAACTCGGTTTGAACGTGGCGCGACGCAAAAGGCCCACACGTTTTGTCTTTGATTTTCGTTATGCCTATGAAGTCGAGCAGTTGGCCGATCAACCGGAAATTACAACCAAAGATGAATTTACAGGCATTCTGCTTGGAGAGTACGACATTGCGAAGCGGTTCTATATTTTCGTGCAGCCTGCTGCAGAGCGCGACCTACCGCGACTTATCAAGCTTCGCACTTATCCGACCGCCGGCATCGGCTACAGGCTGGTAGAAAAAGGTCGGGCCCTGATACAATTTCCGGTCGGCCTCGGTTATGTAAGCGAAGACTTTACAGTCTTTGGTACGAATTCATATACCGGCCTGTATCTTGGGGCTGAAGGCAGTTACACATTCAACAATGGGATGCGCATGATGTTAGGATTACTCTGGATAAAGGGATTCTCCGATCCGGATGAGAACCGACTTTTTCGGGGTTTTTTCGAATTTGCCGTTCCGATCGTCGAGCCGATTGCGATTAAGTTACGAATAACAGAAACAAACGATGATAACCCGGCTCCCGAAGTGGGTGACAACAAACTCACGGCAACGCTGGCAGTCTCGCTGCAGTTCTAAAAACTAGGTTTGTCGTGTTTATTGGGTTCTTTGCCCCGGTTAAATCCGCTGCGCCCCGATGAAATCCGCTGCGCTCGTCTTCTGCGAAGAATTTCATCCCGGTTAAACAGGCTTTGCGTTTAACAGGACAGGTTGGGCAAGCTCGTCTTCTACGAAGAATTTAACGAGGTAAAGGTTTGTTGGGTTAATAAAAATGACAAAATTGCCGGGAACTTGCAAGCGAGGAGGCCGGGAAGCCAAAACTTCCCATCTTTCCGGCTTTCATATGTAAAAATAAAATTTGATCTTATACCTTAAAATTCAAGCTAAAATTCAAACTGACAAACGCCAGATAGCCATGACATATCACAGATCGGCAGTTTCCTGTGGTATCAACATCATATCTGCAATTATCATCAACATGCTGGACCACAATATCTTGTGCCCGCCATATTTATTTTCAGGTAAACATTACATATGGAATATCATGGCTTTATGAAGAAGGTTGATGCGTAAGAGTTGGCAAGAAGAGTGCACTTTTCAGGCACTGTTGAAATTTAAGAATATCATCAGAATTGTTGAGTTTAGCGGAATTCAGATAATGCAAGAATCCTGGAAATCTGTACATTACAAAATGCTAAACAGTACTTTTGGAATGCTTAAGTTTTGGAATGGAAGGGCTAAGAGAGTTTATTCATTTTAAGACCAGATTTGGCCAAATTCGGCATACACAACATCTTGTGGTGGCATTAATATTCAGATTAATCTGTAATCAAGTGTTTGAATTGAAGATATGAGATCTATCAGAACATTTTGCTACAACAGACAATCTGTATCCGTAAAGATCTTAATTTTAAAAGATTTATCTGAAAATAGTACAAAAAATAAATTATTCATATATGGTAGCAATTATATCATGTACTTTCAGTCCTACCTGCCCGTTAACAGCGAATGAACGGTTTTCCTCTATGATTTGGATAAAGTTTTCAATAAGCGGTTGGTGGAAATTTTTATGAGGAGGCCATTTTTCTTCGCGATAGCCTTCAGCCGTTGTAATTTGTAATAAACCTTGATTAAGCTCTTCTGCGGCAATTGTTCCGCGGGTGCCCTGAATAAAAAGGGTGTCCTTTTCCGAAGTTCCGCCCCGAATAACGGACACGATGCCACAGGCACCGCTCTCAAAGGCTAATGAGACAATGGCAGCGTTCTCTACATCATACTGAAGATATATATGCCCTGTAACACCGCCCACCTGGCGGATTTCTCCAAGCAGGTTGAGTAGGATTTCGATACGGTGACAGCCGAAATCCATCAAGCAGCCGCCGCCGGATTTATGCGTCTCCATGATCCAATGGCGGGGATGGTCTTTTCCGGGAAGAAACGTCTCAAAGGCGTTGATTTGAATCAACAACACTTCACCGATGGCACCGGATTCGATGAGTGATTTTATCCTGTCAATCACCGGGAAAAAATGGCGGTAATACGCAATGCCCAAGTGTACATGATTGGAGCGACAGGCATTGATCATCCTCACACATTCCTCAGTCGTCATGGCCATCGGTTTTTCACAAAGGACATGTTTGCCGGCATTTGCTGCGGCTTGCACCATTTCACAATGCAGAAAAACGGGGGTTGCAACATAGATGGCATCTAAGTTGTCCTGCCGAACCATCTCTTGCCAATCCGTAAAAACAGTTTTAACGCCTAAATTTTGGTCGCATTCGAGCTGCAATGTCGGATTCTTTCGGCTGGCGGCAACAAGTTTACAGTTATCAAGTGAATGGATGGCCGGGGCGACACTCCGTTGGGAAATGTCGCCACAACCGATGATTCCCCAATGAATGGTCATTTCCTTCACATTTCTTGCATAGTATCCAATTATCAATTGGTTTCATGAAAGGGTATCGGGTCTGCTGCGGGCACGCAGAAAAACGATTTGATCACGGGTGGAACTCGCGTGGACGATTGGCGAAATGTTATGTAAATTCGTTCCTGCGACCCCTACCGGGCCAACCACCCCCCATCCACAGCCAGTGTATAGCCGTGAATATATCTGGACGCTTCAGAGGCCAGGAAAACAACCGCACCCTGCATGTCATCAGGGCTGCCCCAGCGGCCGGCCGGAATCCGCTCCAGAATGTTTTTGTTTCTAACCGGGTCATCCTGAATCGGCTGGGTGTTTCGGGTGGCCATGTATCCCGGTGCGATGGCATTGACGTTGATGTTATGCGGCGCCCATTCGCAGGCCAGGAGCCGGGTAAGGCCCATGACACCACTTTTGCTGGCAGTATAGGATGGCACCAGAATGCCTCCCTGGAAAGACAGCATTGAGGCGATGTTGATGATCTTTCCCCCAGTCTCCTGCATAATAAACTGCCGAGCAGCTGCCTGAGAGAGAAAAAAAAGCGTTTTCAAGTTGACGTTCATCACATCGTCCCAGTCCTCTTCTGTAAAATCGATCGACTTGTTCCTGCGGATAATCCCGGCGTTATTCACCAGGATATCCAACCTGCCGAAAGTTTCCACCGTTTTGTTGATAATATCATGCACCGGTGCAACGCTGGACAGGTCAGCCGGTATCCCCAGGAATCTGTGTCCCATGGCCTCGATCTTTTCCTTGTTTGCAGGCAGATCTTTATTGTAGATACCGACGATATCAGCACCTGCTTCTGCCAGTCCGTATGCCATGCCTTCACCAAGACCCGTACTGCTTCCGGTGACGATGGCAACCTTTCCTGCCAGACTAAATTGCTTTAGCGTCATATTCAGTTACTCCTTTCAGACGACACTTTTATCTGAAATATTTACTTCAGTTCATTCATGGGTACGGCATCCATATCCGTGAAAGTCTGATTTTCACCAACCATTCCCCAGATAAACGTGTAGCTGCCGGTCCCAGCACCGGAGTGGATGGACCAACTCGGTGAAAGTACGGCTTCATTATTACGAACAACAATATGCCTTGTTTCCGAGGGCTCACCCATGAAATGAAAAACAACCTGTTCATCCGCCAGCCCGAAATAAAAATAAGCTTCCATCCGTCGCTGGTGGGTATGCACCGGCATGGTATTCCAGACACATCCGGTTTCCAGTGTTGTCAGGCCCATCACCAGCTGACAGCTTTTCACACCGTCCGGATGGATATACTTGCGAATGGTTCTTTTGTTGCTTTGGGCCATTTCGCCCATTTCAATCGGCTCGGCTTCGCTGAAAGTGACTTTTGAAGTTGGGTAATTCATGTGGGCCGGTGCGCAATTGAGGTAAAATCGGGCCGGATTGTTTTTGTCAGCGCTGAAAAATTCCAGTTTTTCAGCACCCATACCGATGTACAGACCATCTTTAGGAGACAGGTCATATTTTTCTCCGTCGACCGTCACGGTGCCTGCGGCACCGACATTTATCACACCCAATTCCCGTCTTTCCAGAAGGTAGGAAGCGCCGATGACCTTTTCGTCTACCTCGAGCTTTAGCGGATTCACAGGGCAAACACCGCCAACGATCAGCCGGTCAAAATAACTGTATAACAGTTTAACTTCATCCGGCTTGAACAGATCCCGAATTAAGAACTGTTCGCGCAATTCCGCCGTATCAAATAGTACAGCGTGGTCCGGGTGTACGGCATTTCGAATTTCCATCGCTTGATACCTCTCTGCTTTTTATTGTCAGTCAAAAAATAATGCGGGAAGCCACATGCTTAGTTGTGGAATATACGTAATTAATATTAAAGTTATGATGTTGGCCAGAAGAAACGGCATGGCAGCACGAAATATCGTGCCGATGCCCAGTTTTGAAATCGCCGAGGCGACGTTCAAACACATCCCCACCGGTGGTGTCACCAAGCCGACGGCCAGGCCTGAAATCAGGATCACACCGAACTGGATGCGGGAAACCCCCAGCACACCCATGGCCGGCAAGAAAACCGGTGTGAGCAAAAGGATCGCCGGGCTCACATCCACAAAGGTTCCGGTGAGCAAGATGATTAAATCGATAAAGAGCAATATCACAAAGGCAGGCAGGTCCAGTCCGGAAATAAACAGCGCCACTGTCTGCGGAACCCGTTCAAGTGCTAGAATCCAGATATAGAGTTTTGAAAGGGCGATGATGACCATCACGTTTGCACTGGTTAATATTGAGTC
>DAOVBC010000187.1 GCA_030670715.1 Deltaproteobacteria bacterium
TTCCGGCCGACGATTTCATCCATGAAGATTTTGCGGAATTAGAAAACTTTTTACAGCGGCATCGGGAAAGCTTTAAAGTGATCACCCGCAGCGCCCACCCGCTGGAAGAATATTATAAGAGCGGCACGTTCGATTCACTGGAGACATACGCGGATGTGGGCGGGATTAAATATGCCCGCAACCGGATGATCCGATTTGCCGGAACCACCAAGCAGCTTTCGATCCTGCGACAGCAGCACTTTAACCATGCCCCTGAGATTAATCCGGAAGAAATGGGAGTGATCATCATGCCATTTATCGAAGGCACCAGTGTAATGGGTAAAATGATCGGCCGCAGCTGGGAGTTTGGATACAGCCGGGATCGAACCCACAAGGTTCAAATTGAACCGTACATCACCAACACCCCCCACGATCGGCGGTTTCTGGAACTGTCGCAAGACATTCAGAAGCATCTGGGATACCGGTGTGAAATCGAATTCATTATCTCCGGCGACGGTGAAATTTTCGTCGTCCAGGCTAAGGACATTTCCAACATTGAAACCCTGGAGCAAAAAGAGAGCGAGAGATCGATTCATCTTGATGGTATCCGGCGCATTCGCAAACGGCGTAACTATCGCGAGCGGCCGATCTATGTGATGGACACAAAGTCATTTTATATCGACCTGATCAGCAAGTGTGAAGATATGGTTCACCCATGTGAAGACCCCGGGCCGAACATCGATGACATTGTCGGGATGATCAAAGAATGCGAAGAAGAAATGAAGGCCTTTGCCCTGCGGCATCAGCGGTTCGGAATTCTGGGCCTGTCGATCCAGAACCCGGACGACCTGTATCAGGTTGCTAATCATTACCTTGATGAGATGCCCGATCTGCAGGCCAAACTGTCCAAAACCCTTCACAACAATCTTTACCAGATTGACATCTTTCTGGCAGAGGCCGATACCCTCATCGCCAAAAACAAGTTTCGGGTAAACCTGTGCAGCCACGACGCATACGGAATTGATACGGTACGCATTCCCATCTGGAATGTCTACTGGCGGGTTGAACGCCACAAAGAAATAGTAGATGAATTCAAACAGCTGGGGTTTAAAACAGGTGACACTGTCGGTATCGATATCGATTCCGAGGACAAACCAACCATTTATCGTTTATAATCCGAACCCTGTAACGCCTGTAACTAAAAGGACCACATCTTAAAAACAGACATTCATTCCCCAATGGGTAAGATACTGGATACTGGATGCTGGATAAAATTTGGATAACCTCCTTTTTTAATCGAGTATCCAGAAACCAGTATCCAGCATCTACTCCATGAGGATTCGGTCAGACGAGTCTCATATTTTTGCCGCAAATTGCAAAAAATTACAAACAAATCACAACGAAAGAGAACTATGGATCTAGAACACCTAAAAAAAGAAATTGAGACCGCTTTCCCGAATCCGGAAATAGGAAGAATATTTTTTGCAAAGCAGAACATCCTGCTTGAAGAACGCTATGGTTTCACGCCGGAAAATACGCGTTTTGCGGAAGGCGGGTGTAGTGATGAAATCAATGAACCGGAATACCAGTTTCTTGAAAAATACTGGGGAGAGCGCTTTAAATTCGGCGGACTGGCAGGATACTGCCACGGTGGAAAATCCGGATTGGGTGCGGTTTCTCATCACGTTCCTGAATTAGACGGGAGAAAAAACCTTCTTCTGGTGGCGGGCACCCATATCGGATATTATCGGGGAGAATGGGGGGAAATTCCCCGAAGCGGGCAACCGGAAATCACAACCTCATGCGGTTCCTTGTCGGCGGTTTTGCAGACCGGCTATGAAACCATAAAAAGTAAAGGCATCGATCCTTTAGATAGACAACAACAGACCGTTGAACAGCTTATGCTGCCTTACCTCGAAAACTGCGCCCGGGCCGGTAAAACACCGGATATCACCGAAGCAACAAAATATTTGATGCAAATTATTGACCGTGACCTACTGCGCATCGTGGAAGACATAGAGCCTCATTTTGACGGGCAAATCGCCATCATTACCGGCATCACGATTAACACCGAGCATGGTAATTACTTCAGTACTTCGAGAGTTGAAGTGCGAGGCAACTCCTGACCCGGACAAACCGGAACCAAAAGGTATTAGCCTTTTGTGCTTCAGACTGTCCGGAAAATTTGAACGGCTATGCTTCCTGGTCCAAATCCGCACATTTCTATGGCCACGCACACTACCCGCCAATACCCGGCCGACGAATACAACAACATCGAACTGTAAAAAAAACTGACACCTGGCAATGGCCGACCGTCTGCATGCCGTTGTCCCGCATTTCGAAAGGCACTTATTTTTCAGACTTTTTACAGCAATCTATCCTTCGGCCAAACCTGGCATACAGCTTGCAAAATTATTTCATATCTTTGTATTCTATCCGTATGAAAAAACAGTGCGTTTTTATTATAAAATCGAATAACGATTTTATTTGTTGACCTATGCTTCTGTTTTTACAAATATTAGAAGCAAATGCAGTTATCGTAAAAGTTCACCCCTAACGTTAAGTCTCTGAAAACTGAACTTTTTGATCTTTATGTGGAATAGAATCGACTTACGCAGAAAAATCTATATCGCTCTGGCCACCCTTGTTTTTATCACCTTTGCGGCCGGCCTGGTGATGATCTGGTATACCTACCGGATTGAGAGCCTTTTTACTTCCATTACCGATAAAAACCTGATCGCGCTGGATACCGCCGAGGATCTGGCAACCTCCCTGGCGAATCAGAAGGGTTTTGTTTCCTACTATTTTCTGGACGGCAATCCCGACTGGCTCCGGCAGCTGGGGGAATACCGCCAGATCTTCAAGGGCAAGTTAAAGGAGGCGCAGGCCCTTGCAACCACCCGGCAGCAAAAAGATGCCATCGATCGTATCAAATCTGAATACAATCACTATATGGCATCAAGAGACGATGTTATTTTGTTGTACAAAGCCGGAAAGTCGAGCGCCGGTGCAAGACTGCACAAAGAAGTGCGTAACCGCTTTTTTACCATTCTCGACCTTTGCGATCAATTTAAAAGTCTTCACGTTCAAAAGATCTTGCAGGCCAGGCGAATCAGCCGTACGGAAGCCACCAAGTTAAGAAGTATCGCCGGAATTGCCATTTTGATTAACTCTATACTGGCCATTTTTCTGGCTACCGTCATGGTTAGAGAGATACTGGGTCCGATCCGCAAATTGACTATGGCGGTGACCCGCGAAGGGGTTGTGGCGAATACGGAAAATATTGTTAAGGTCCTCAGCCGCAGTGTTTACGAATTGCTTGAAAATATGGATTACACCCAATCCGAACTCGAAAAGAGCCGGGAAAACCTGCTGCAGGCGGAAAAGCTGGCCATTGTTGGAAAGCTGGCGGCCGGCATGGCCCACAGCATCCGTAATCCGTTTACCTCGGTAAAAATGCGGTTGTTTTCCCTGGGGCGAACACTGGAATTGTCTGATTCACAGCAGGAAGACTTCGATGTCATTTCTGAAGAAATCCGCCATATCGACACCATCGTTCAGAATTTCCTGGAATTTTCACGTCCGCCGAAACTGACCATGCAGAGCATCAGTCCGTCATCTGTGGTCGACATGACCCTCCAGCTGCTGGAGCATCGTTTAAGATCATACGATGTAAAGGTGAAAATTGACCGCGAGCGCCCGCTTCCTGAAATCCAGGCTGACCCGGAGCAATTGAAGGAGGTCCTCGTCAATCTTGTCATAAACGCCTGCGAGGCTATGGGAAAAGGCGGTTCCATTATTATCGAAGAGGAGGTGTCCGGAAAACCCGGCTCAACCCATGCTGCTGTTATCCGATTAACAGATGAAGGACCCGGCATTGCCGAATCGGTTCAGCAAAAAATTTTTGAGCCCTTCTTTACCACCAAGGAGGAAGGCACCGGTCTGGGGATGAGTATTGCCAGACGAATCATTAACGAACACCGGGGACAGCTGGATATCAGCTCTGAAGAAGGCAAGGGAACAACGTTTATTATCACACTGCCAGTAGAGGAGTAGGAAGTTGAGTAAAATCCTTATCATTGACGATGACGATCAACTGCGTAAAAGTTTTACAAAGCTTCTGACCGAGGAAGGATACCGGGTGGATAGTGCCGCTTCCGGCGAAGAAGGTCTGGAGAAAGTACGTAAATCGGTTCCCGATATGGCCATACTCGATATACGGCTTCCGGGTATGAACGGGCTGGAGGCTTTTCAGGCTATCCATGAAATTGAACCGAAGCTTCCCGTAATTATCATGACTGCTTTCGGGACGACCGAAACCGCCATCGAAGCCACAAAACTGGGCGCATTTGACTACATCCTCAAACCTTTTGATATTCCGGAAATACTCAAAGCGATCCAGCAAGCCCTGGATGCCGGACGATTTATGCGATCACCGGTGGATATGGGCGCTGCGCCGGATAAAATCGATCGTGAGACCATCATCGGCCGCAGTGATGCCATGCAGCAAGTCTTTAAAGCCATCGGCCGTGTCGCTCCAACCGATGCCACCGTGCTGATTCGCGGTGAAACCGGCACCGGCAAGGAACTGGTGGCCCGGGCCATTTATCAGCACAGCCAACGGGCGGACAAACCGTTTCTGGTTATTAACTGCGTGGCACTTCCCGAAACCCTTTTGGAAAGCGAGCTATTCGGGTATGAAAAAGGGGCCTTTACCGGAGCGACCCATCGACGGATAGGGAAAATCGAGCAGGCCAGCGGCGGAACCGTTTTCCTTGATGAAATCGGAGATATGCCTTTAAACCTCCAGACCAAAATATTACGGTTGCTGCAGGAAAAGAAAATCGAGCGTCTCGGCGGCCGGGAAACGATCCCGGTGGATGTGCGCATCGTTGCGGCCACTAACAGAGATCTGGAAGCATCGATTGCCCAGGCCCTGTTTCGTGAAGATCTCTATTATCGTCTCAAGGTAATTACCATATTGCTCCCTCCGCTTCGGGAACGACCGGGTGATATACAGCTGCTTGCCGAATATTTCCTCACCCGTTTTGCAAACGACCTGGTAATCGAAAACCCGGGCATCACTAAAGAAGCGCTGTCGATCATGGAAAGTACGCCATGGCCCGGCAATATCAGGGAGTTGGCCAATACGTTGCAAAAGGCATTGATTTTTAACCGTGGTGCACCCATCGGCCCTGAAGATATCACCACTGCCATCGCAGGAAAGGAAGGCCTGAAGGATGCTGAAAGCGGCAGCCTGGACAATGAAATCCGAAAATGGCTTCGTGATACAATAAGGGCCAAGCGGGTAAAAAATCTGTATGAATCCTGTATAGACCGGTTTGCCGGTATCCTCATCCATGAGGCACTGAACTTTACCGGTGGGAATCGATCCCGGGCCGCAA
>DAOVBC010000251.1 GCA_030670715.1 Deltaproteobacteria bacterium
CTTCGGCTTCCTTCACTTCGGCCTTCTTTTTGGGTGCGGCCTTTTTCTCGGCCGGTTCGGCCTTTTCAGCTTCGGCTTTCTTTTTGGCGGCCGGTTTCTTTTTTACCGCTTCGGCTTCCTTCACTTCGGCCTTCTTTTTGGGTGCGGCCTTTTTCTCGGCCGGTTCGGCCTTTTCAGCTTCGGCTTTCTTTTTGGCGGCCGGTTTCTTTTTCGCCGCTTCGGCTTCCTTCACTTCGGCCTTTTTCTTTGCCTTCGGGACCTTCTCTTCTTTCTCTTCGGCCACCGCTTTTTCCTTCACAACCGGTTTCTTCGCCGAGGCCTTTTCAACCTTTTTGGGTGACTTTTTCTTTTTCTTGGTTGTTTCGGGTACCACCAATTCAACAAGTGCAATAGGTGCAGCATCTCCCGGTCGCCTTCCAAGTTTTACGACACGTGTGTATCCGCCTGCGACACTGCCGTAACGGGCGGGAGCCTCTTCAAACAGTTTATGGACGATATCCTTCTCTCTTACGATAGAGAGAGCCTGACGCCTGGCGTGCAGATCTCCACGTTTGGCAAGCGTAATCAGGTGATCCGCCCAGCTTCTTATCTCTTTCGCTTTTGCGGCAGTTGTACGAATACGCTGGTGTTTGAACAGTGAGGTTACCATGTTTCTGAACATGGCTTTTCTATGGCTCGATGTACGATTTAATTTCAGACCAGATTTTCGATGGCGCATTGAATCGATTACTCCCCTTCTTCAGTATCTTTCTCGGGAGGCTCAAATCCCTCAAGCTTCATACCGAGAGAAAGATCCATCTCAGATAAGACTTCCTTAATTTCATTCAGAGACTTGCGGCCAAAATTTTTAGTCTTCAGCATCTCAGCTTCAGTTTTGGATACAAGCTGGTAAATCTTGTGAATATCTGCATTTTTCAAACAATTAGCACTGCGAACAGAGAGCTCAAGCTCCTCGACACTTCTGTAAAGGTTTTCATTCCATTTCGGTTTTGCGTCTTCATCCGACATCCGATCTGTTTTAGGCTCGGCCCCTTCGTCGAAATTGATAAATATCGACATCTGTTCTTTTAATATTTTGGCAGCATAGGCAACGCAATTTTCAGGCATAATAGTGCCGTCCGTCCAGACTTCCAGAGTCAATTTGTCGTAGTCGGTTTTTTGACCCACTCGGGCGTGTCCAACAACATAGTTAACGCGTTGAACCGGTGTGAAAACCGCATCAATGGGAATTGTTCCGATCGGTGCATCTTCTTCTTTGTTGGCCTCAGCCAGCGAATAACCTTTTCCAACATTGACTGTCATGGTCATGTGCAGTTTGTTGTTCTCCCCCAGCGTTGCAATGTGCAGGCTCGGGTTAAGAATATCGCACTTTCCGTCGTCACTGATAATATCTCCGGCGGTGACTTCTCCCTCCCCCTCGGCGTCAATCCGAAGTGTCCTGGGCTCGGTGTCGACGGTCCCGAGACGGACCTCTTTCAGGTTAAGGATGATTTCAGAAACATCTTCAAGAACCCCCGGTATAACGCTAAATTCATGCATCACGCCGTCAAACTTTACCGAGGTAATGGCTGCACCATGCAAAGAGGAAAGTATGACTCGCCTTAAAGCGTTGCCAATGGTAATACCGAATCCTCTCTCCAGAGGCTCACACACGAACTTGCCATATGAAGGTTTGCTGGTTACCTGAACCTTTTCCGGCTTTATCATATCGCGCCAGTTTTTATACATAAGTTCATTTGATGACATTTTTACATCTCCAGCTATGTTTGGGTTTGGGAAAAATAAATTTCCCGCTGATTTAATTACTTGGAATAAAGTTCGACGATGAGCTGCTCCTGAATCGGCATCGTAAGATCCTCACGTACCGGGAACGCATTTATGATGCCTTTCATTTTTTCTTTTTCCAGATCCAGCCACTGGGGGACACCTCTCCGGACAACGGCATCCAGAGAATCATTGATTGCCTGAATTTTCCGACTCTTTTCCTGGACCTCGACGACATCTCCAACTTTGACCAGGTATGAGGGAATGTTCACCCGCTTACCATTAATGACAAAGTGTCTATGCCTCACAAAGTGACGTCCCTGAGAACGTGAATTGACGAAACCCATCCGGTAAACAACATTATCAAGCCGACGTTCAAGAGACACCAGGAGCTTCGTACCGGTGACACCCTTTTGGCGATCCGCCCTTGCAAAAAACAGCCGAAACTGATTCTCGGAAAGGCCGTACATGCGTTTCACCTTCTGTTTTTCTCTCAGCTGGATGCCATAGTCGGAAATCTTCCGGCCACGGCGTTGACCGTGCTCGCCCGGTGGATAACCACGGCGATCGAACGCGCACTTGTCAGAATAACAACGATCTCCTTTGAGATACAATTTTAAGTTTTCACGTCGGCATATACGGCAAACCGAACCTGTATAACGTGCCAAATCTTATCCTCCTGTGGTAGGTCAATGATTATATTACAGTCTCTATTTATAAAATCGCTTACATCCGTTTTTCTTATTGATATATCCGGGTCCTCCCGGATATATCACAGGTTAGACTCTGCGCCTTTTAGGCGGCCGACACCCATTGTGCGGAATCGGTGTTACATCTTTGATCATTACAACGTTAAATCCTGTAGCCTGCAGTGACCGCAGGGCCGATTCGCGGCCGGGACCGGGGCCCTTAACATATACTTCGACATTTCTCATGCCGTGGTCCATCGCCTTCCTGGCCGCATCTTCCGCCGCCAGCTGGGCAGCAAACGGGGTGCTTTTCCGGGATCCTTTAAATCCCTGAACCCCGGCACTGGACCAGGCGACAACGTTGCCGACCGGATCTGTGATGGTAACAATCGTATTGTTGAACGTGGACTGAATGTGTACGACCCCGTTCTGGATATTTTTTTTCTCTTTCTTCTTTGTGCGAATTTTCTTTGCCATGAAACAAGCCTCTAAGATAAAATGGTTTTGCCTGTTGTCCGGTTAGCCGGTCTGACGGTTGTCACTGATTCTGATAATTTCCTGTTTAATCGGCCGGCGGGCTAACGAACAAAATCGGCTAATCTTTTTACTTTGTTTACAGAATTTACATATAACATCTAAATGTAACTAAGCGTTCTAAATTACGTTTAAGAAACCGCTTACGTTTTCTTTGCACCGCCCTTTTTCTTAACCGCGGTTCTCCTCGGTCCTTTACGTGTGCGCGCATTCGTACTGGTGCGCTGTCCGTGAACCGGCAGCGATTTTCGATGGCGAAGTCCGCGATAACAGCCCAGATCCATCAGGCGTTTTATATTCATGGCGACATCCGATCGGAGCTCGCCCTCGACTTTGTTTTCATTATCAATCACTTTACGGATACTGTTGATTTGTGATTCCGTTAAATCATCCGTTTTCGTATCCGGATCGATATTCAGCTTCGAAAGTATGGTATTGGATGTGCTTCTGCCTATTCCGTAGATATAGGTTAAAGCAATTTCAACCCGCTTCCGCCTTGGTAAATCAACGCCAGAAATTCTTGCCAAACCGTAATCCTCCTCTATCCTTGCCTTTGTTTATGCCGTTTGTTTTCGCAGATGACCCTGACAACCCCTTTTCTGCGAATCACTTTGCATTTTGGACACATCTTTTTTACCGATGCTCTGACTTTCATGAGAAACTCCTTAACCTCGATACTCGATATTCGATACTCGATACTGGATCAAGGTGCACACCATTTCTTCTTAGCCCGAATCCAATCACTTGGCTCTGTATGTAATTCTGCCCCGGGTAAGATCGTAGGGGGACAGTTCCACCGTCACCGTGTCGCCCGGAAGAATTTTAATAAAATGCATGCGCATCTTACCGGAAATGTGCGCCAAAACCTGGTGTTTATTTTCAAGTTCGACCTTGAACATCGCATTGGGCAACGTTTCGAGAACGATACCCTCGACCTTAATCGGTTCTTCCTTTGCCATTAAATCCCCCGATACGTCTCTTTTGACCTTGTTTCGACGACCACTGCGGTAGAGCCCCTGAATCGATTACATTCTAAGCAGGTTAGCCCGTTGGCCCGTTCGCCCGTTGCTGTGATACCAACATATTTATCCATACCTAACCGGCTAACCCCGCACGACGGGACTTCACATCTGATTCTAAATACGATGTGTTCAGCCGGCGAACGGGCAAAACCGGCTAAACCCTTTTAATACCGCCCTTTCATCTTGGCGGTGCCTTTTTTCAAAAACCCTTCATAATGTCGGCTGAGCATATGGGATTCCATCTGCGCAATCGTATCGATTGAAACCCCGACAACAATGAGCAGAGCC
>DAOVBC010000085.1 GCA_030670715.1 Deltaproteobacteria bacterium
AATTAGAAAATGTCCTCGACCAGGTCATCCAATGTCTCCTGCAGCCTTTGATCGTCGGTCAGCGGCAGGCAAATGGCTGTGCGGCAGGCTTCGCGTACGGGTGTGCCCCGTTTGATCAACCGGGCAGCATAAATCAACAAACGGGTACTGGCCCCTTCCGTCAGTCCATGCTCCCGTATGTTGCGTATTTTTCGGGCGAGCGTGACCAGTCGCAGCGCTTTCTCCTGCTCAATATTGCCCTCATGGGAAACAATTTCAGCCTCTTTTTGACGGTCAGGGTAGGTAAATTCCAGTGATACAAAGCGTTGGCGGGTGCTCTGCTTCAGATCTTTTAACACGGACTGATACCCCGGATTGTAGGATATGATCATCAGAAAATCCGGGTGGGCCGGCAGGGTTTCCCCCTTTCTTTCGATATAAAGGATTCGCCGATTATCGGTCAAAGGGTGAATGACAACCGTTGTATCCTTTCTGGCCTCTACGATTTCGTCGAGATAGCAGATGGCGCCTATGCGTACCGCTCGAGCCAACGGTCCGTCCACCCAGACGGTTTCATCGTTTTTCAGAAGGTAGCGCCCGACAAGATCGGAAGCAAACAGATCCTCATGGCAGGCAATGGTTACCAACGGACGTTTCAACCGGTATGCCATATATTCAACAAACCTGGTCTTACCGCAACCGGTGGGGCCCTTTAACATCACCGGCAGCCTGGCATCATAGGCTGCCTGAAAGATTTCAATTTCGGCATTTGAAGAGAGATAGTATGGCTCAGCGTCAATCATGTACGCTTCGTTATCCGGCTGCCCCGAGTGTGTCATATCAGCCAGTCTCCAAGCATTAATCTTGCATCGAAAGGGTAAATGTAATATCTTATTAGATTATATTGGTCATATCAATCGCAAGTATTTTATGTGAAAATCTAAAATCCGATGAACTCGATCTCTTATGAATTCATCAGATCTGAGGAATATACAATCAATGCCGAAAATAGACAACCGCAATATGATCCACTACCTTGATTATAATGATAAAAAAGTCATTATTGTGGGGACGGCCCACGTGTCCCGGGAAAGTGTCCGGCTTGTTGCCGAGGTTATAGAGAATGAAAAACCGGACACCGTCTGTGTGGAGCTCTGTGAGTCACGATACCAGTCAATCCGTCAGAAAGACCAGTGGCAAAATATGGATATCGTAAAGGTGATCAGGGAAAAGAAATCTTTTCTCCTTTTATCCAATCTGCTTTTAGCATCATTTCAGAAAAGGATTGCCAAGAAATTCAATATCAAACCCGGCCAGGAAATGATTCAGGCCATTGAATCCGGGGAAGCGGTAGGCGCGCAAATTTATCTTGCCGACCGCGACATTCGGATAACCCTGTCGCGCGTCTGGCGTCTTATGAAATTCTGGACCAAATTAAAGCTCCTGTTCCAGTTGCTGGTTTCCATCGGCCAGGTGGATGAAATCAGCCAGGAAGATATCGAAAAAATGAAACAGGAGGACGTGTTGGAAACGCTCCTGGCCGATGTCGGCAAATCACTGCCGGTGGTAAGAGATACCCTGATCGATGAACGCGACCGTTACCTTGCCCATAAAATTAAAAATGCCCCGGGGGATAAAATTGTTGCGGTTGTCGGTGCCGGACATGTTCCCGGAATAAAAAAATACTGGGAGGTAGAAACAGACATTGCATCGCTCGATCAACTGCCCCCGAAAAGCAGAACCGCCGGACTACTCAAATGGATTATCCCCATCGGCATTATCGGCCTGTTGCTTTCCGGATTTTACTACGGAGGGGCAAAAGCCGGTTCAGACATGGTCGTGTGGTGGCTTCTGGCAAACGGGATCCTGGCAGGTCTCGGCGCCCTCATTGCATTCGCCCACCCGTTGACCATTGTAGCCTCCATTCTGGCCGCACCGTTAACATCTTTAAACCCGATGATTGCAGCCGGTTGGGTGTCAGGGCTCGTGGAGGCTTTTTCCCGCAAACCGAAGGTAAAGGACTTTGAAAGCCTGCAGGAAGACATTTACTCTATACGCGGATTCTGGAAAAATAAGGTGACCCGAATTCTGCTGGTGGTGGTATTTACGAACCTGGGCAGTTCGATCGGCACCTTTGTGGCCATCCCTTTAATGGTGAAAGTGCTTTAACCTGAATATTTGATGAATGAAAATACCTAGAACAAAATGGAGCCTCAGCCGGTATGCGGTATTCACCCTGATCTGCGGTCTCGTTTTTACCGGGTGCGGCGGCCGCACATCTGCTCCGCCGCTAACAGAACCCGACTATCCGGCAAAACGCCTAAAACAGATTCGATTTGCCGTCCAGGTGGGGGCATTCACCAACCTGGACAACGCCGTGCGACTGACCGAAAAGCTTCGGCAAAACGGTCTCACCGCCTACCATTTCATAGACCGGTCAGGGTTGTTTAAAGTCCGTTTCGGAAATTACTCCACCAAAAAAACCGCCCGGAGAGAAGCCGGCTTTCTCCAGGCGCGCGGCCTTATTGAGGACTTTTATGTCGTCAGTCCCCAGCTTTCAACCATCGAAGGCGATATAAGAGACGAGCTGATCAGAACTGCAAAAAGTTTTATCGGCATTCCGTACAAATGGGGTGGCGATTCACCTAATGAGGGTTTTGATTGCAGCGGATTGACGATGACAGTATACCAGCTGAACGGCCTGGATCTACCAAGGACGTCCCGGCAGCAATGGAAAAGAGGGATGCCGATCAACCGGCGGCAACTGTCAAAAGGAGACCTTGTTTTCTTTGCAACCTCCGGCGGCTACCGGGTTTCGCATGTGGGAATATATGCGGGAAGCGACCGGTTTATACACGCACCGCGACGGGGCCAGAGAATCCGGACAGCCTCCCTTTCCAGCAGCTATTATAAAAAACGCTATCTCGGTGCCAGGAGGTACCTGTAAACATCTGCTCGATAACCGGTGGCGAATCACTTCACATACTGACAATTCACGTAAAATACTCTTTACAACTTTTGCTTTAGAGTAATGGAGTGATGGCAAGTGTAAAGGGTTTCCAATACTCCACTACTCCAATTCAGCCGTCGTAGCCATAGGGCTACTATGGCGAAGTCGGCCACTCCAGTACTCCACAAATCCATTAATCTCGCATTTCACTTTCTGCCTTCTACTTAAAAATTTAAACTAATACTTCATCTGAGCTGTTCATTCCGGCAATATTCTAACCACCGTCTTTTCCACTCTTTTCCCGTCTCTGGATTCATAAGCCACCTTAACCGTTTTCAGACGTCCCTGTGCGAACAAATGGAGACACTCCGGGTATAGCTCCCACTCCTGTGCCAGTCCTTTCTTCCTGACGGTTTCCAGCGTGTCGTCGAATTGTATCGAAAATGCCCGTTGACCGATGATCGGTCCGCTGTCCTCACCGTAATCTATAAAGTGCACCGTACAACCGGCAACCTTGCATCCGTAACGGAAAGTATCGCCGTATCCGTCGATTCCGGGAAAAGAAGGAAGTAAGGCGGGATGAATATTCATAATGCGTGGCTCATCCTTAGTCGTATTAACCCTGTCGATAAAGTACGGCGTCAGTGTCCGCATGAAACCGGCCAGAACCAGAAGATCAAATGGATAGGCACTCATCTCTTTTAAAAGCCTTGCTTCTGCTATCGCCCGGGTAGTCAGAAAAACAGTTACCTTATCCGGATCGACTTTATTGTCCACTGAGAAAAGGGTTTGTTTGGAACGGATTTCATCCAAGTCAAAATCGGCCGGAGCCGCGTCGTGAGCAGGGTCATTATGGTATGCACGGATAATGTCGCCATAGTTAACGCTAAAGGTCGAAATTCCGTGCTTATTACCCCTTTCGAGTCCGGCGGCGTTCGGATTGTCCGATCCGATAAACACGACCCTGCCGGCCACAGCTCCTTTTTCACAGGCGTCTAAGATGGCCTGCAGATTTGACCCCGTTCCTGAAATTAACGCACCGATCCGTATTTTTCTGGTCATCGGTAATCCTCCAATTTACGAAATTTGATGGCGTCGTAAAAAGTCCCATCTACTGCGTTGCAGCGGTTTTTCAGACACTCGGCATACTACAGGTATCGCCTCGTCCCTGAAAAACCACTACGCCTTGTATATGGAACTTTTTACTTAGCCATCGGTTATACTTTTTACGAGACCATCAAAGTTGAGAGGTAAAAGAAACCACTGCGGTCTATTACACCGAAACTGTCTGCTTTTCAAGATGATCCCGAATGCCCGAGCGCGTGTAACCTTTTGCTGTGGTATTCCGGTGGACTCACCCGGGTTGCCGGAAAGACCTTTGCGGTGAGATACTGAGCCGGCAGTCACGCCGGTACCGGTAAACTATTGGATTGATTTATTTTAAGGAGGTTGACAATGGGCCTGTACGTCACTATAATTGTGCAAATTATTTCATTTGAGAGAAAGGATTGAATATCATGGCAGAAGGCATCACGGAGATCGAAGACAGCAGTTTTGAAACCGAAGTGTTACAGTCCGACAAACCGGTACTGGTAGATTTCTGGGCACCATGGTGCGGCCCCTGTAAAGCGATCGGCCCGGTGGTTGAAGAACTGGCAAACGATTTTGGCGATAAAATCAAATTTATGAAATGCAATGTGGATAATAATCCTGTAACACCCGGGAAATTTGGTATTAAAGCAATCCCGACTTTAATCCTGTTCAAGGGTGGCGATATTGTTGATCAGATCACCGGAATGGTGGCCAAGTCAAAGCTCGAGGAAGCCATCAACAAAGCACTGTAAAAGGTGCGGGACCCGGTTTTAAAATGAAAAAACTTTACAGCATTTGCATCATCGCATTGATCGTGTGTTCGGGGTGTTCCTTATTTAAATCGGAGCAGGAGGTTGAATCGGTTGACGTGCTCCTTCAGGAAGGTAATGACGCGTTTAATAAGGGAAAATTCACGGATGCGTTAAATTCTTTTCAACAGCTGAAAGACTGGTATCCATTCAGCAAACATGTCATCCAGGCAGAGTTAAAAATAGCCGATGCCCATTACCATCTGGAACAATATGAAGATGCGATTTTTGCCTATGAAGAATTTACTGAACTTCACCCCAGCAACGAGGCGATTCCTTACGTTTTTTACCAGCTTGGTCGCTGTTATTTCGATCGGATCGATACCATCGATCGTGACCAAACGAACGCCCGTAAGGCGCTCGATACGTTCATGCAACTTCAAAAGCAGCATCCGGATTCGACCTATGCTGAAAAGGCCACCGATCACATCAACAGGTGTTTGAAAAATCTTGCCGGTAATGAATTTTATATCGCACGATTTTATTACAAAAGCGGGCACTACAAAGCAGCCTTAGACCGTTTTAAGGCGGTCGTCACCCAATATCCGGATGTGGGTATCCACCAGGAAGCCTTGAAATACATCGTCAAGTGCCAAGCATCTCTGGAGAAACAATCCCGACCCTGACGGAAAACCTCTTTACACCGCGGGCATTTTGGTGTATACGCCCAGACTCTGTTGGTTAGAATTGAACAATAAAAGGATAAAAAAAGTTAAGGAGAATCAAGCATGTCGAGAGTATGTGAAATATGCGGTAAAAAACCGCTGGTAGGCAATAATGTCAGTCACGCTCACAATGTGACAAAGCGTCGCTTCAATCCAAACCTGCAACGGGTAAGGGCTCTTGATAACGGCAGGGTTAAAAAAATGATGGTATGCACAAGCTGCATAAAATCGGGTCGTGTGGCCAAAGCGCCATAGTAGAGACTCTAATACCCACTTCCAATGCCTTATCTGAAAAATCTCACAAATTATAGAACCGGTTCTAACCAATCCGTTTGACTTCCAACACGTGCTTCACCTTCTTTATCGAAGACAGAACCCTGTTTAAATGATCCGTGTCTTCAACATCGATGGTGAAAAAACTGTGCACCATTTTATTTTCCAGGGTTGCAGTCTGGGCATTCAGTATATTGGCATTATTTTTACTGATGTTGCCGACAACATCGGCAAGCAGTCCGACCCGGTCATGGGAGCGGATGCGGATTTTCACCGGGTATGTCTCTGATTCCTGAACATTCCATTCTACATCAATCTGTCGGTCGGGGTTCATCTTCAATGCATTGATACAGCTTGTACGGTGCACGGTAACGCCGTAACCCCGGGTAATATAACCGATGATCGGGTCACCGGGCACCGGCTGGCAACATTTTCCGAATTTGATCAGAATATCGTCCACGCCTCTGACGCTAACGCCGCCTCTGGGCTTTTTCTTCCGAACCCGGCCCATGAGCCTGTTAAAGATCGACTTGTCTTTTTCTTCGGGTTCAGCCGCGGAGGTAAGCCGCCGGACAACCTGAAGCGGCGTGATTTTACCGTAACCAACATTCGCGATGAGATCATCGACGCTCTTAAATCCGAAATGGGTCACCACTTTATCCATCTCTTCCGACTTTACGAGCGTATGAAAATTGAGCCGGTATTTTCGGAAAGCCTTCTCACACATTTCCCTCCCAAGGGTTATACTGCGGTCTTTTTCCTGGATCTTGATCCACTGCCTGATCCGCGACCGGGCTTTGACCGTTTTGACGAATTTCAGCCAGTCTTTGCTCGGATGATGATTCTTCGAGGTGATAATTTCGGCCACATCGCCTGTTTGCAGGACATACTGCAGCGGAACCATGCGGCCGTTCACCTTGGTTCCCACGCACTGATGGCCGACTTCGGTATGAATCATGTAAGCGAAATCAACCGGTGTGGCCCCTTTGGGCAGGGTTTTAATATCTCCTCCGGGGGTGAAAATGTAAACCTCGTCCGGGAAAAGGTCGATACGTACATTTTCAAGAAACTCGCCCGGATCCAAAAAATTTTCCTGGTTTTCAACCAGATCCTGAATCCAGGCGTAGGCCCGGTTGGCCTTCTCATCCGGGCGCTTTCCTTCTTTGTAGCTCCAGTGGGCGGCGATTCCGGATTTGGCCACCTTGTCCATATCCCAGGTTCGAATCTGTACCTCCATACGTTCGTTATACGGCCCGAAAAGAGTTGTGTGCAGGGATTGATACATATTCGGCTTGGGTCGGCTGATGTAGTCTTTAAACTTGATATCGATCGGCTTCCACAGGGAATGAATCAGCCCCAAGGCCTCGTAGCATTGTGGAATGGTGTCGACAATAATCCTGAAGGCAATGATGTCATATACATCTTCGAAGTCAAGGTTCTGGTCCGTCATCTTGTGGTAAATGCTGTAATAGGTTTTGTCACGGCCCAGCACCTCACCTTTCAGATGAGCGTCATCGAGCTTTTTCTTGATGTATTTTTCAACAGTTTCAACGTATTTCTCGCGTTCTTCCTGATCCTTGCTGACAAGGCTTTTGATTTTTTCATACTCTTCGGTCATCAAGTACTTGAAAGAGGTGTCCTCAAGTTCTTTCTTGATCCAGTATATACCCAGACGAGAAGAGATCGGTACATATATGTCGATGGTCTCCTGCGAAATTTTGACCTGTTTTTTTTCATTGTTGTGGTACTGCAGGGTGCGCATGTTGTGAAGGCGGTCGGCCAGTTTGATCAGAATAACCCGGATGTCGTCGGCCATTGCCAGCAGCATTTTCCGAATACTCTCGGCCTGACGCGCCTGGGAACTGGTGAAACGCAGCTTGCTCAGTTTGGTCACACCGGAAACGATATGCATAACCTCGGAGCCGAACAGTTCCTCAATCTCCTCCGGTGTTGCCTGGGTATCCTCGATGACGTCATGCAGCAGCCCGGCGGCAATGCTGACGGGATCCAGGTTCATATCGGCCAGAATTCCCGCCACCTCAAGCGGATGCGACAGATACGGTTCTCCGGACATCCGCACCTGTCCTTCATGGACACGGGCTGAATATACATATGCCCGCTCGATGACACCCAGATCTTCCTCCGAGGTGTAATCGGAGACCCTGTCGAGTATGTCGGTGATTCGGATCATACGAAAAAATCAGGTTAATTTACGGCATTAATAAACTCGCAACTCGGAACCCGCAACTCGCAACTCATATTAATACGCCTTGGCAAAAACCACCCTTGTATCGGAAGACTTTTCGCAACTGATGCACCTGCCGTTGCCGGATTCAATCTCAAGTTCATCTTCAAAGGGGATGCACCGGATAGTAACCCCGAGTTCATCCTTGATCTTTGATTCACATCGATCCGAGCCGCACCAGTGGGCAAGGGCGAAACCGCCGTGAATTTCGGGTTTATCTTTATCGACAGGCGTAAAATATTCATTAAATATCCCGGCGTCATCGATAATC
>DAOVBC010000134.1 GCA_030670715.1 Deltaproteobacteria bacterium
TATGCTTTACCATCTTTTATATCCGCTTCACACAACAATTTCGGCGTTTAATGTATTCCGCTACATTACGTTCAGAGCGATCTACGCCAGCCTGACGGCCTTTTTAATCTGTTTTATACTCGGGCCCTGGTTCATACGAAAACTAAGTCAAATGCAGGTGGGGCAATATATTCAAGAAGACGGACCTGAAGCGCACCACAAAAAAGCGGGTACCCCGACGATGGGGGGAACCCTGATTGCTTTTTCAATTATTATATCCACGCTGCTATGGACGAATTTAAACAATTTTTACATATGGATCCTGCTTTTGATTACCGCGAGTTACGCCGTTATCGGTTTTATCGACGACTATTTGATGCAGGTAAAAAAACGCAACAAAGGACTGACTGCGAAGGGTAAACTTGTGTTGCAGACAGCTATTGCCGTTATTGCCGGAATATTGGTCTGCTCGCGACCGGATTTCAACACCCAGGTAACGATCCCGTTTTTTAAAAATATTTCACCGGATCTGGGGTGGGGATACGTCGTATTTGCCACATTGGTGATTGTGGGAACGTCCAATGCGGTCAACCTCACCGATGGTTTGGATGGCCTTGCCATCGGACCGGTGATTATAGCGGCGGTGACCTATATGATCTTTGCCTACGTGGCAGGGCATATAAAATTCGCAAACTACTTGCAGATTAATTATGTCGCCTCCAGCGGGGAAACCACCATTTTCTGCGGCGCCCTGGCCGGGGCAGGTCTCGGCTTTTTGTGGTTCAACGCCTATCCTGCTCAGATCTTCATGGGAGATGTCGGGTCTCTTTCGCTGGGTGGCGCACTGGGTACGGTAGCGGTTATTACCAAACAGGAAATACTGCTTGCTATTGTAGGGGGACTATTTGTCATCGAAGCTATTTCGGTCATCTTTCAGGTAGGCTATTTCAAAGTTACAAAAGGTCGCAGGATATTTCGCATGGCTCCCCTGCACCACCACTTCGAATTAAAAGGGTGGGCGGAGCCCAAAGTGATCATTCGTTTCTGGATCATTGCCATAGCATTGGCATTAATTTCAATGAGCACGTTGAAGCTCAGATGAATCGGGTTCAAGGTTCAGCGTTCAACGTTCTGAGTTTGTGGAACAACTTTGAACCCGGAACCTTGAACGCAGAACTTCATGCGATATGGAACTGAACAACAAAAAAATACTTGTCGTCGGTTTGGGCAGAACAGGCGTTGCGACGGCTTCTTTTTTGAGAAAACGCGGCGCACGGGTAACGGTTGCCGATCTGGCCGCAGAACAGGATCTTGGAGAATATGCCCAAAAGGTGCACGAAATGGGAATCCGGCTGGAGCTGGGTCCGCATCGATCGGAGACCTTCAATGGGTCCGATCTGATCGTGCTCAGCCCCGGTGTTCCCCACAACATGGGGCCGATTGTGCGTGCAAAAAAAAACAACATCGGTGTTATGGGCGAGATAGAAATGGCTTTCCGATTTATAGGAGAACCGATTATTGCCGTCACCGGCACCAATGGTAAAACGACAACCACAAGTTTGCTGGGTGAAATGCTGAAAAAATCAGGCCTTAGGGTTTTCGTGGGGGGCAACATCGGCCGGCCCTTGATCGGTTATCCCGATCAAAAAGAAAAGGCTGAAATTATTGTAGCAGAAGTGAGCAGTTTTCAACTGGATACCATAGACACTTTCCGGCCCAAGATCGCAATATTGCTCAACATTGCCGATGATCATTTGGACCGTTATCCGGATTTTGCAGCATATGTCCGATCCAAATTTCGGATATTCGAAAACCAGCAAGCAAAGGATATGGCCATCTTGAATGGTTCAGATCCGAAGATGCGTTCAACAGCCGGCAATATTGTAAGCCGCAAGCTGTTTTTTACCGGTCGGCGAGACGGCGAAGAAGGAGCCGACATTACCGACGAGAATATATTGTTAAATTTAAATTTGGATACGGTTGCGGATGACAATTTTGGTAGCAACGGCAGCACCGCCAATACCAAATTCATTATTAAACGAAGCGATCTCCGAATTCCGGGAAATCATAATGCAGAAAATGTTGCCGCTGCGAGTTTAGCGGCTTTGGCTGCGGGAGGCACCTTCCAGGGCGTGCAATCTGCACTGAATGATTTTCAAGGGCTCCCCCATCGGCTTGAATATATCACTACGATTAATGACGTCAGCTATTTTAATGATTCAAAGGCGACCAATATCGACGCGGTGGCGCGGGCACTGGCATGTTTCAGTGATTCGGTCATCCTTATCATGGGGGGGCGTAGCAAGGGGGGTAATTTCTATGCGCTGGCGGAATCCGTGCGCCGGCATGTCAAAGAAATTATCGCCCTGGGTGAAGCCCGGCAGGATATTTTATCCTCGTTGGGCAGCGTTATATCAGTAAAAACCGCGACAACCATGGAAGACGCTGTCATTAGAGCGACTCGCAGATCCGCTCCCGGAAATATCGTGCTTCTATCGCCGGCCTGTTCCAGTTTTGATATGTATAACGACTATGCTCACCGGGGAGCAGTGTTTACCGAAGAGGTTAAAAAATTACAGAAAAAATCGGCATGATTGAAAACAAACCGATACAATCGCCAGCGGGCTATGACGTCACAATTTTATTTCCGGTCCTGTTTCTGGTCGGTATAGGCGTTGTAATAGTTTACAGTGCCAGCTCTGCGCTGGCCTTGAACAAATTTGGCACCGGTTACTTTTTTTTAAAAAAACAGATGCTCTTTGCGTTTGCGGGGACGCTGGCATTGGTCTTTTGCAGGCATTTTCCTTATAAGTGGTACCGTTCTTTGACATATCCTTTTCTTATACTGGCCGTCATCTTTCTTTTCGCAATTCATATATCCGGTTTCGGCTACTCTGCCGGCGGTTCGTCGCGATGGCTGCGCCTGGGGGGGTTCACTTTTCAGCCCTCCGAATTTGCGCGCTTCGCATTGGTCATATATCTGGCCTATTCCATGGATAAAAAGAATGCTCAGATCAAGGATTTTTCCATCGGTTTTTTACCCCACATTCTCGTGCTGGGAATCTTTATAACGTTGATATTCATACAGCCTGATTTTGGCTCCGTGATTATCTTCGGCGTCATCAGCTGGATCATGATGTTTGTGGGCGGCGTGCGTCTGAAGCATCTTTTATTATCCCTGGTACTGCTTGTGCCGGTTGGCTATCTGGTCGTGATCAACGCCGAATATCGATTAAAAAGAATCCTGAGCTTCCTTGATCCTTGGCAATACCCGGCTGATGAAGGCTATCAAATTATCCATTCTCTGATGGCCTTCGGAACAGGCGGTATTTGGGGCACGGGTGTGGGCAAGGGCTATCAGAAACTTTTTTACCTCCCCGAGCCCCATACCGATTTCATCTTTTCAGTAATCGGCGAGGAGCTCGGTCTTTTGGGCGTGTTGATTATCCTGCTGCTGTATACATTGATTTTGTGGGGAGGGGTCAGCATTGCCAGAAATGCCGAAGATTCATTCGGGGCCTTGTTAGCCATAGGCCTTACGTTTGCCATAATCCTGCAGGTTTGCGTTAACATGGGAGTTACGCTGGGTCTGCTGCCCACCAAAGGGCTTCCCCTGCCCTTTTTAAGTTACGGGGGAACGTCCCTGCTGGTAAATATGGCTTCCATCGGTATATTGATGAACATTGCCGCCCATCGCAATCAATGATTGAAGAACGGGCGCTAACGTTAACATAGGAATAAACATGCTGTTTGCTCTGGTTAACTCGGAAAGCAAAATAATTAGCACCCGAAAACTCGTGATCGCGGGCGGAGGAACAGGCGGGCATCTCTTCCCTGGCATTGCGATCGCTCAGGAATTTATGTCCACGAATCCTCAAAACTCAGTTTTATTTGTTTCCACCGGAAACGATTTTGAAAAAAGAGTTCTATCTCATGCGGGTTTTCGGCTGCAAGCAATTACAGCAGGCGGCATCAAAGGTCTGGGGCGCTGGCGGCAGATACAATCGATGATCAGGATTCCAAAAGGAATCATGGGTTCGATACGCATACTTAAAAATTACAAACCGGATCTGGTTTTAGGTGTCGGCAGCTATGCGGCCGGTCCCGTCGTGATGGCCGCCTGGCTGATGGGTAAAAAAATTGTTCTGCATGAACAAAATATTCTGCCGGGAATTACAAACCGGTTACTTTCCCGCTTTGCGGATCGAATATACGTATCATTCAAGGATACCGGGGCAAAATTTAATCCCAAAAAAGTGAAAGTTACCGGAAATCCTGTGCGAAAAGACATCTTGGTCTGTCTGAAAGAAGACCTCAAAGGTGTATCGGGCCATGTGCACCCCTTTACGGCAGTGATTATCGGTGGAAGCCAGGGGGCTCATGGCATAAATATGGCCGTGATCGATGCCCTAAAACACCTCCGGGGAAAGGACCGGTATTTCTTCGTGCACCAGACCGGATCCGCTGATGAAAAAGATGTAAAAGCGGCCTACAAAAAACACGGGTTTTCCAGTACCGTCCAATCATTTTTCCAAGACATGGGCCGCCAGTATCAGCAAGCAGATCTGATAATATGCCGGGCCGGCGCAACGACAGTGGCGGAGGTCACGGCCCTGGGGAAAAGTGTAATTTTTATCCCCTTTCCTTTTGCGGCTGACAACCATCAGGTTTTAAACGCCCGGTCACTGGCTCAAAGCGGGGCGGCTGAAATGATCCTTCAAAAGGATCTAAGCGGCACGCTGCTGGCCCAAAAAATTGAATACTATGCGTCTAATTCGGAGGCCCTCGGACAGATGGCCCTAAAAGCGCGAGATTTTGGCAGACCCCATGCAGCCCGAGATATCGTTGAAGGCATCTATGCATTGATGAGTGACGACTGAAAAATGTATCAAAAAAAGTACCACATACACTTTGTCGGCATCGGTGGAATCGGTATGTCCGGCATTGCCGAGCTTCTCCTGAATCTGGGTTACAGGGTCTCCGGTTCGGATCTCAAAACATCGGATATTACCCGGCGTTTGGAAAAGCTCGGGGGCATCATATTTGAAGGACATGCCGAAAATCAGATTGAGGGAGCGGATGTCGTCGTTGTTTCTTCCGCCGTTTATTCGGACAACCCGGAACTCATAGCGGCCCGGCATACATCGACGCCCGTAATACCCAGGGCCGAAATGCTGGCGGAGCTCATGCGCCTTAAATACAGCGTGGCGATTGCAGGGGCTCATGGGAAAACATCAACCACTTCTATGGTTGCGGCGGTGTTGGACACGGGTGATTTTGACCCAACGGTCGTCATCGGCGGCCAGCTGAAAAGTGTCGGTTCCAATGCACTCCTGGGACAGGGTGATTTTATTGTGGCTGAGGCCGATGAAAGTGATGGCTCCTTTCTAAAAATGTCGCCGACCATCGCGGTGGTCACCAATATAGATCGGGAACACCTCGATTATTACCGGGATTTGGATGACATAAAGGCGGCCTTTTTAAACTTTATTGACAGAATACCGTTCTACGGTCTGGCGGTACTTTGTCTGGACAACGAAGCCATACAGGATCTTATTCCCAAAATACAAAAACGTTATACAACTTACGGGATGAGTACCCAGGCGGATTTTCAAGCCGAAAATGTAGTGTTTGAGAATTATAAAAGCCGGTTCACGTTACAGCAACAAGGCAGGCCGCTGGGAGAAATTCATTTAAACCTGCCGGGTATCCATAACGTTTATAATTCGATGGCCAGTGTGGCGGTGGGTATCGAGCTTGGGATCCCGTTTGAGACCATCAAAAAAGCCCTGGAAACGCTGCAAGGGGTTCAACGCAGACTCGAAATCAAGGGGGAAATAAATGGGATCACAGTGGTAGATGACTATGGTCACCATCCCACTGAGATCAAAACCACCCTTCAGGCCGCCAAGGAATGCTGGCCGGATAGGCGCAAAGTGATCGTTTTCCAACCCCACCGCTACACCAGAACCAAAGCGCTGTTTGATGATTTCACACGGGCTTTTTACCAGTCGGATGTCCTTGTGGTGTTACCGATATATGCCGCCAGCGAAAAAAAAATAAAGGGGGTGAACAGCTGGTCTATGTGTGACGGAATCAGAGAACACGGCCACAAGGAAGTAATTTGTAAAGACAGCCTCCCGGCGGCAGTCTCTGATTTAAAGGAGATATTAAAACCCGGCGATATCTTACTCACCCTGGGTGCAGGAGATGTTTGGAAAGTCGGAGAAGAAATACTCAAAAAGCTGAAAGCAGAAGGCCACAAACAGTAAATATTTTAGGATCATCTCCCGATTAGTTGTAGCGAATTAGGGCAAGTCAAGTGAACAATCTTCAAGTCAGTAAGTGTGGTCCCAGAGGGTCCAAGGGGTCAAGGATTCAAGGGTTCGAGTGAAATGCTAAAGAATTACAAAGAGCAGATATTATTAGCCGGGGATTTAGGCTTCATTGAAAAAGGTGAATTGGGTACAGTAAAAAAAGACATAGCAGAAATCGAAAGAATGCTAAAAGCGCTGATAAAATCTTTAGAA
>DAOVBC010000082.1 GCA_030670715.1 Deltaproteobacteria bacterium
AATAGACGTCGCACACTACTTGCGGGCCCACCTGTCGGATCGTGTGATCCCCCGAATCTGCACCGGCACCCCCATCGGAAAATTAGACTGGCACACCAGCGGGTGGGCGGTGAAACAGGACCCCGAAAACGAGCATTTCATCTGGCTCCGAACTCCTTATGCGCCTGATTACTTCAAGACGTTTGCCCCTATTGCCAAAGATCTGGACAATATCCGGGTCAATGAAGAAAAAACGATCGATGTGCGGTATATGGCAAAAATTGGGGACCCGCAACTATTTCTGGGAACCCGCCGTGTGAAAAAATCCACAGCCGGGGCTACTGATCAAGGCGCCCTGAAAACCCTGCAGGGCAAGGTTCAGAAATCACAAATCATACGGCGATCCATCGTTGCCACAGGTGCCGATAAGGTCTTTCGCCTGCATGAAACGCGAGTGGAACTTGATGTCGATGCACAGGAAAACGATCTGGCATACATCCGTACGGCGGACAAGGTGACCGATGTCATCATTGCTTCGGAAAATGACGCGCTGTTGAACCTGCATCAAATCGCCCTTATTGTCGGACAGCTGCAGGATGTCCCGCATGTGAACGCGGTCCGCTTGCGCAGCCTGGCGTTTAATTACCGCCCCGGGCTATACACCCAACCGGTGATCGAAAAATTGGGGCGACTAAACCGGCTTCAAACTGCCAATCCGTTACGGGTGGAAATCGAAACGCAATTCCTGCACTCCAGCGAAGTTCGAACGGTGCATCAGAAACTGGCAAGGGCACTTCTCAACCATGGAATAACGGTTTACAACAATACACCACTGCTGGCAGGGGTTAATGACTTTGCGAATGAGATCAATCGCCTTGCTTATAAGTTGCGGCAGGCAGGGATCGAGTTTCACCACCTGTTTGTATCCGGTCTTCCCCTGCAGGAAGAATGGAATGCCGAGCACCCGGTTGATGTAGCCGACGTGATCGATATCGGTACCCGGGTCCGGCGCGATGGCAGTGGCCGGGAAATTCCGCGCTATATCTTTCAAACGCGGCTCGGCGAGGTTGATTTTGGACTGACCTCAATAATACGGAAAGACAACGAGACCATGTCCCTCAGGCTAAGCCCTTATAATCTGGATTACTATCGGGCCATGGACCCGGATTTCACCTGGCCGAAAGGGGTGGTGACCGACCCGGACGGCAAACCGGTGATCGTCCTCCGGGGTGTGCAGGATACCGGAGGGTTTCTGGTCTTTTAAGCCTGCCTTAACCCGAACATTTCATGAAAATTTTTATGCAAATTCATTTTCTTAATAATATTCAAAGCCTCGAACCCGTGAAATATTCGGGTTAAACGGTGCAGCCGTATCGGATTCATTATTAGGAATTAAATTCCACACCTTTTGTCTAAATCCGGCCGGAAAATATATACCGGAAATAAATATGGGAAATAAATTTCACATACCTCCGTAACACCTTTCCGGCAAAAATTCATAACTCACTAAAAATATACGTAAAAATATTTCTAGTCTCGTTTTGCACGGTTTTTGCAGTGTTTAATGAGCAAGTGGGTCTTGCCCCGCGTATTTCATGAAAAAATAGAAAGGGAAACGAATGCATGCTTTAGCCAGACAGGAAAACCAGGATAGACGAAGAGAGACACGGTATCCATATTCACGATACGTTCTCTATGCAACGAAAAATCGACTCTACCAGGGTGAACTCAAAGATTACAGCCTCAGCGGTCTTTTTATAATGACAGGTGATGTATTACCGGTTGGAGCGATTATTACCGTGGCCCTGCCTTATTCAAAGAGCCGGAATGATAAGCGCAAAGGCCAGATCGTCCGATCTAATATCGATGGGTTCGGGGTGGAATTTTTTAGAAATCTTGAGGAAAGGGTAATGAGAAAAGATCTTTTTTAACTCGAGTCGGACCCGATTTCCTAGGAAAAATTTATTAAATTATGTAGTAAACTACATAGCATATTGGATAACCTATTTCACAATGCAGGAGCATTGCGCCCATAAAAATAAATAACTATTCTGAACGGACATTGCTATGAGCTTAAAAGGAGTACGCGACAAGGGGGGAAGACGCCGCCTGGCAGATCGGCGAAAACGAACATCGTCCTCCCATTTTCCTGAAAGACGGTGGTTGCGGCACCGGCGGAGCGGAACCGATCGCCGCGCTGAACGAACGTTGAGAATCAGAAAGGGACTGGAAAGGAGAGATGCCTACAGAGAATTATATGAAGATGAGTAGCAGATTGAAAAATTAGGGATTGAGGGATTGAGGAATTAAATAAGGAATACGTCCGGTTTTTTATTCCAATTCCTGAATCCCTGAATTCCTCAATCTGACGCGCTTAAACAGACACCGTTGATTAAAGTATTTTTTCCTACAAAAACACCAAAATTACAAAAAAGGTTACTTGTTTGCCCGCCATTTAAAAAAATTGAATGCTGCAGCGCTTAGCAGAATCAAAAACCCTCCAATCCATAAGCGCCATGTAAACGGTTCTCCGAGAAACAGGAGGCCGAAGATTGATACAAATATCAATTCACTGGTCATAAAGAGCCCGCCTTCCCAGCTTTTACAATATCGAAAGCCCTGGTTCATCAGAAGCTGGGCGACAATTGAAGCGAAGATGATTCCGCCGATAATCATCCATTCCGGTGCAGTCCCGGGAATCTGGGGGTCGGCAGAAAAAGGTCCGATCGAGATCGCAGTTCCGATCAGGCAAAAGTAAAAATAAATTATTACCGATCCGTGCGTTTCCCTCAATTTTTTGATGATCGCCACGGTGAGTCCGGCAAAGACTGCGCCAAGAAGCGCCATCAGTTGTCCCAAAATTCCGCCTTCCAATTTGAAATCAAACAGGACGACCACACCGATAATTGCCATCGAGACACAGATGACATCGGCAATCGATATTCGGTCACCGAATAAAATCGGCGATAGCATGGCTGCAAAAGCCGGGTAACTGTAAAAGAAAACCATCGCCGTTGACAGGGGGATCAAACGAATGGCAAAGACCAGAGTGAGAAAGGCGACTGATCCGGTGATGCCCCGGATCAGCATCATCTTCGGGTTGCGGGGTTTAAACAGGTTTTGCTTCCAGCCGAAAAGAGAGAACAATATAATGGCTCCGCCCCCGAAACGGTAAATCGCTATGTCCCAGATCCGGAAGTTCGGCCCCAACAATTTAAACAGTAAACCGAGTACTGCAAAAAGAAATGCCGAGGCAAGCATGAGGGAAATCCCCCGGTACTTTTCTCCGGATTCGGTCAGATGGGCGGGGATGCCGCTGGTTTCTCTAATTGCTTTCATAAAATTCGTAAGTTATAGTTTCAGATTCGTGCAATATCCGGGTTGGTGGCTCTTGAACGGATAAATTCCGAGTAATCAAAAGGTAAACCCCCGACGGCATTATATATCAGCAATTGCCGGAAAAGTATTCAAACAATTAATGGCCCTGGTGAAAATTGTAAAACGAGATAATGTAAAAGACAGGTATGCGTTCATCGGTTCAGGGTTCACCGTTCAGGGTTACCTATCTTTCGTTGACCTTGCTTGTGAACCATTCAGTCTGACGTACAGCGGGATGAAACCATCAATAACGGCGCGCCCTGTCAGAGTCCCCTAACAGGACATAGGTGCGCTGGGCATGCTCCTGCACGTCCTGAAACTCGGCTTTCATCAGGTATTGTTGATCCAATCAAAGGTTCAACGTTCTGTGATTCTGATGTGTGTTCCGGGTCAACCGCTGAACCTCTGAACCCTGAACCCCTGAACGGTTACAAAGACAGGTATCGAAAAACGCTTGTTTTTATGACAGATTCCTATATCCTTATTATACTTTATCCGCACATTTCACGCTAAATATCGTACAGCTTTTGACGGAAGGGGTTGTTATCCATGGACCTTCGGACCTGTGTCGCACCGTCCGGACGATTTTTCTACGGAATCCACAAACCGCAATTTCAGGTGGCAAACCTGCGCCAAACAGACCGTATCGCATCTATCGGTTCCTTCCGAAAAGGCGATGCCATTGAAAATCGTGCGAATTTTCCGGCCGGTCATGTCGATGAACCCGGTGCAGAATGGATTTATGAAATCCCCAACGCTTTCCCTTTTCGCGGGACAACCTATATTCTTAAAAGCTGGGCAGAGGAAAATACACACAGGCCGTCTGAAATCAGTCTGCCGCAACCGCAGTCGTTGTCGTTTTCCGGGCTGATAAAAGAGTGGTTTGAAGGGGCCCTTCCGTCAAAGGATAAAATTGATAAAATGTATGAAAACCTACCGGAGCCGCTGCAACTGGCGATAGCCGCCAACTCCACCGATCCGGATGATCTGAAACGCCTTGCACAGCTCAGCTGCGATTTTATCTACAGTCCGGACGGCAGCCGTCCGGTCGGGCTGGTCTACGACCCGAATGACCGGCAAGATGCGAAGCCGTCCATAAAAAACCGGACGTTGTTCGATGTTCTGACGAACAACTTTTACCTGCCGGACGATTTCAAGGAGGTTATGGTTTTAAGGCCCGGTGCCCAGGGACACAGTGAGATCGTGGGGGAATGGCAAAGTGATGACGGCGACAGTCATGTATACGAATATCTCCGGCGCAACAGCTACGTTCCCTGGGGACATTATGCCGCAAATATGGCCGATGATGCGGTTCGATACCGTATCAGTGATCTGACGGATGCCGATATGACCGGTATGCGTCACCTTTACTACCAGCGCACGTATATTCGCCTGGCACAGGAACTGGAACTGGTCCTGCCTCCGCAGAGAAAAATGTTGTCACCGGCGGATATGGAATCGCTGCGCTGTAAAATAAACGAAGCGCTGAATACGGATGAAAAAAAATCGCAGCTGCAGTTCAATGCGACCCTCTGGGGCTGGAATTTCGGATTTGATTTTAGCCCCAGCCGATACCGGCTGCACGCATCCCACCAGCAGATTCATCAGCAGTATGCGCTGATTCCGAGAACAGTCACCGCTATGAACGGTGACGTTATTCCGGGTGAAAAACTCTCTGCCTACGGCTGCGGTGACCTGATCGGTTCCTTCGGAAAGCAGTACCGGAAACAGACCGGGAAGGGGTTTTTTAAGACCTATATCAAGGCCATCCGCACCAACCGCAGAATGGACGGTCGGAAGAACCGTGAAAAGAGTCTGGTGGTTTACGAGGACGACCGGGTCATGGTTTTTGTTCCCAAAGCCCAGACCTCCCAGTGGGAAATTCAACTCATGACCTTAAAACCGGTGGGAAATATTCTGGAAGCCGATGGCGACACCCGCAGGGCACTGGATCGCGCCCTGTTGATCACCATGAAAATCCTGTCTGTCATGGGCGCAAAAATGGTCACGGCTGTGGAGTGTTCGAAGCGATTTGATCATAATGACAACGACCAGCGATTGCTTTATTGGTTTCTGCCAAGGATGCCCGGATCACCGGGCGCTTTCAGCGAGCAGCAGCTTCGCTGGATCAACGGTCATTACCCGGAAGACTTTGCCGCCGCCTGCCGCACCCACCTTCCGGAAGTGCTGAAACTCATCACGCATTAAACCCATATTTCAAATACACGGTTCGCAGCCGCTTGAATTTCCGTTGATTTACCCCTCCCGGAATGGTATGCCCTCCCAGTCTCTCTAACATAATCATAATATTTTTCTAACCGTTGAAAACTGAAAGTGGTACCCGAATGCTGTTTGACGCTTCCGAAGACACCGGCCCTGTTGCCGCAAATGGCCTAACCTGCATACGCACCGCTGAATCGATACTTAAACACCTGTTTTAGTATGACACCCGAATATTACGTTCTGATTGTCGGTTATATTTTTGGATTCTACATGGCCTGGAATATCGGGGCCAATGATGTTGCCAATTCAATGGCTTCCGCGGTGGGGGCCGGGGCAATTACCATACGTCAGGCCATATTTATTGCGGGCATATTAAATGTGGTCGGGGCCACGTTTATCGGATCCCATGTGACCCAAACCATCAGAAAGGGGATTGTTTCCACAGACATTCTGACCGATCCTCACCTGGCCCTTATCGGAGCCCTGTCTGCTTTACTGGCGGCTGCGCTGTGGGTTTCGTTTGCCACGTGGCGGTCATTGCCGGTTTCAACGACCCACTCCATCGTCGGTGCCATGATCGGCTTCGGTATAATGGCCGGCGGTTTTTCCGTGGTTAACTGGGGCAAGCTTGGAGCGGTGGTGCTGAGCTGGGTCATATCACCGGTTTTCAGTCTGGTCATCAGTTTCATCACGTTCAAGATCATCGTAAAATTGATCCTTTCGAGAAAGGATCCGTTCGGCCGGGCGCTGAAGCTGTCACCCTTGTTCACCGGTATCGCTTTTTTTGTTGTGGTGCTGTCATTTCTTTTTAAAACACCGCTGGGGAAAAAACTGTCGATCGAGACACCCGGCGCATTGGTTGTTGCACTGGCGGTGGCAGGTGTATTAGGGTATCTTAGTAAAAGTCTTCTGGCCCGTTATTTCAGAAACAGGTCACGTAAAAACGAAGAAGAGATATTCCGGCGAATTCAGATCGGAACATCCTGCTATGTGGCCCTGGCCCAGGGCGCCAATGATGTGGCCAATGCCATCGGCCCGCTGGCGGTCATCTATTTTTTGGTGAAAACAGGCGGTGTTGGTGCAAAGGTTCCGGTTCCGGTGTTTTTGCTTTTGTTCGGCGGTGTCGGCATCGCCTGCGGTATTGCCATGGCGGGGCATCGGGTGATGGATACCATCGGTCGCAAAATCACCACCCTGACCAACACCCGCGGATTTTCAGTCGATTTTGCGGCAGCCACCACCGTGCTCGTGGCATCCAAAATGGGATTGCCGGTATCCACCACCCACGCGGCAGTCGGCGGGGTGCTGGGGGTCGGGCTCGCCCGCGGACTTGAAGCGGTTAACTTCAGAATCATTTTTGAAATCATGGTATACTGGGTACTGACGGTTCCCGCTTCAGCCATCACCAGCATGATTATCTTCAAGATACTTCAACTGGTCATGTAAAGAAGAAGGAGATCGATATGCGTTTACCATTTCTTTCGATGTTTATGACTTCGCCTTTTGACGGCCTTGAGGAACACGCAGAAAAAGTCAAAGAATGCGCCTGGATCTTCCAGCATGCCGTGGAGTGCCACGTTTCAAATCGCTGCAAACGGTTCGAAGAACTCAGGGAGGAAATCATTAAAATGGAAAGCGACGCCGATGCCATCAAGCGGCGCATCCGCGGTCATATCCCGAAAGGGACCCTAATGCCGGTGGACAAGTTTCAGCTGTTCCGGTATCTGCGTGAACAGGATTCCGTGCTGGATGCTGTCGAGGACGCGCTGGATTGGATCTCCTACAGGAGTGAACCCGGTATCCCCGATGAATTGCAAAAGGATTTTCTGATCTTTGTCGATGCCGTAATCGATCCCATTGACGAACTGAGCCGGATGGTGCAGGAGGCGCGGAAGTACTTTAAAAACTATTCCGAGGAGCAGCGCATTCTGGTCAAGGAAATTATTGGCTCACTGCGCCGGCAGGAGCACGACGCAGACAAGCATGAAGACGCAATAAAAGAGAAAGCCTTGAACATGCGGAGCGATCCGGTTACCGTCTTTCATATGGTCCGGCTGGCTGAAACCATCGGCTCTATTGCCGATCACGCCGAAAACGCCGGTGACATGATGCGGGCCATGATCGCCAAGTAGCCCGATAGACCCTAACGTTGCAAAAGTCGGAGAGCTTCAGAGCCGAGGCGTCAAGGGTGAAGCCGTAGCACTTCTACTGCGAACCCTTGACAACAAAGGATCTGGAGCTCTCCGGCTTTCCCGAAGGGTAAAAAACATGGCGGAAAACGGCCAACATCCTTGAATTTACCAGTAGTTAAATCCTGGTCGGTGCTCTCATAAACTGTTTTATGTTGTATTATCAATTTATTAAACTCTCTTCGCCATGTTTTTTATGCAACATTAGGGTAGACTCAAGTACAGCCAAGCGGGACGCTCCCCAATGGGCTGCTTGTTCAGTTTAAATTGAATTTATGTTAATAGTATGATTTAAGTATCTGCTTTTAGGGTTTCAGACACAGGGACGCCAGTTACGGATAAATTTTAACTGTCAGACAATCCCCGCCCAATAAGTGATAAATGAAAAAAATATTGGTCATATCCTATTCACAAACCGGGCAATTGAATGATATTATTCAATCAATACTGGGACCGGTCCAAAAAAATCCGGATGTCTCCGTGGTTTATGAGGAATTAAAGCCGTTAACCCCGTACCCTTTTCCCTGGACGGCCTATCAGTTTTGTGATGTTTTTCCGGAAGCGGTAGCCGGAGTTCCCTGTGAT
>DAOVBC010000037.1 GCA_030670715.1 Deltaproteobacteria bacterium
AAGTAACTGAATTTACTGATCTTGGTGATTGCTTTGCGGGCGCCCATCCTGCGGGCCAGGAGCGATGTGAGAATATTGATCTCCTCATCATTGGTCAGCGTGATGACAACATCGATGTCCTGAATATTTTCTTCGGCCAGCAGACTCTGGTCGGAACCGTCACCGCAGAGCACAACCACTTTGTTGAGTTTGTCTGCCAGCAAATTACAGCGCTCCGGATCCGATTCAATGATTTTGCACTGAATCGAACGCCGATCCAGCAGCCTGGCCAACCGAAAGCCGATACGTCCCCCGCCGACGATCAAAACCCGGTTCAGGGGCTGAACATGCTTGTCAAACACCGAAAGTGCGTCCAGCAGTTTGTCCTCTTCGCTGATAAAATACACCAGATCTCCGGGCATAAGGTAATCAGTGCCCCTTGGTATAATCAGCTCTTCCTCACGTAAAACTGCGGCTATCAGCGGCCGATCCTCGCCCAGCATCTCCGGCAGGTCGGAAAGCTTAACACCCGCCAGTCTGGTGTTCTGATCTATGTAGACACCGATAAATTTAATCCGACCATCGGCAAATTCACCAACATCCACGGCACCGGGCACTCGCATTAAACGGTCAATGGTCTTAACAACCTCGATTTCCGGGTTGATAACCGTGTCGATGAAGGGAGCGTGCTCGCGAAAATGGTCGTGATAGCCGTCAAAATCCGCATCACGGATACGGGCAAGTTTTTTAGTGGAAGAAGAAATAATGTTGGCCACCAGACAGGCCACCAGGTTGGCCTCATCGCTGTTTGTTACGGCAAGAAGGATGTCGGCAGACTTCAGGCCTGCTTCTTCGAGAACCACCGGGCTGCTCCCGGAGCCAAGCAATACCTGAACATCGATGTTATCGGAAACCCTGCGGAGCGCTTCCGGGTTTTTATCGATAACCACTACATCTTTATTTTCATGGGCAAGATGGCTGGCGATATGAAAGCCGACCTCCCCTGCCCCGACAATAACAATTTTCAATGCCTCAGCTCCTTCCCCGTGTTTCCGATATTTAACTCATCGGCGACAGCGAATTCAGCGCTAAAATTACTATAGCGATCAACCCGTGTCAATTGTTGAGCTAAAACAGGAAAATGAGACAGCAGAATACGGCACAAACGGCCAGTACCATAAAATCCCGCCGGCGGGCTGAAAATTGAGGATTGGTGCGATTTTCGGAATAACATCTGGCTTCCATGGCGACCGCCAGTTTGTCAGCCGTTTCAAATGTGCGCCTGAAAAACGGTATCACAAACTTTGTCAGGCGATAGTATGGATTTTTTCTGTGTTCAACTGCCCTGGCCCGCTGGGCATCCAGTGTCTCGCCGGCCTGGGTGAATATCAGCGGGATAAACCGCAGCACCAACCCTATCATGGTACCAATTCTGGCCCGGGGGATCAGCGGGACAGGCTTCAGGAACCACTCAACAGCAGCTTTGATTTCGGTCGGACGGGTCGTCGCAACGAAAGTTAACCCGACAAGAACGACCAACATTATGCGCCAGACAACAACCGCTCCCGCCTTCATGCCTTCGCGTGAAATTGTCAACCATTTCCATACGATAAGCGGATCCCCGGCGGTTGAGAGTGACCGGGCGATAAATACCAGTGCCAGAAGGATCAGAAAGTACCGCAATTCCACACAAACCGACTTTAAGGGCAGATGGAGATAACGGACCAGGATCATCAGGCAAAGGGACATAACCCCCAGCGCCGTCGGTCCGGCATCCATCACCGCCAGGCTGACCAGCATGAGCAGAATCAATTTTATCCGCACATCCAGGGCATGCGCGTACGAGTTGCCGGAACGATAGCTGAATGCGGTTAATTGTGCCATGGCAAGGCTTCCATACCCAACCGCGACGTGCACGGTTCTCTGACACCGAATGCTTCGACTTCCCTGACAATGTTATCCGGTAAACCGTCTCTGACTATTTTCCCGGCGTGCATAATAATCAGCCGATCGGCATAATAGATGACTTTTTCCAGATCATGGGTGGTTACCAGTATGGTGTGCCCGGACTGCTTCAATTTAAGTATTTCCTGCAGTACCTGCTGCGTTCCCGGATAATCAAGACTGGTAAAAGGTTCGTCAAACACCACGATCCGCGGTTCCATGGCCAGTATGCCCGCGATGGAAAGCCGCCGTTTTTCTCCACCGGACAGGAGGTGGGGGCGTTGCGCCGCAAGTTTCGTCAATCCGACGACCGCCAGCGCTGCCGTAACCCTCTTTCTGACATCGGTCGGATCAAGGCAGAGGTTTTCCGGTCCGAAAGCCACATCCGCTTCTACGGTTTCCCCGACGATCTGGCTGTCGGCATCCTGAAACACCATGCCCACCAGTTGCCGTGCCCGATGAATATCCTTAATTACCGGCTCCCCTGCAATCTTTACCGTTCCCGTGTTCGGCAGTAAAAGACCGTTCAGGTGTTTTAAAAAGGTCGTTTTCCCGGAACCGTTCTGCCCGGCAATAACAGAGAGAGTACCTTCCATAATTGAAAGGTTAATATTCTGCAGCCCTGCGGTGCCGTCTGGAAACCGGTGGCTCACGTTTTCTAATTCAATGATACTCATTTTCGGGTTACGGGTTGCGAATTGTCTTCTCTGGAAATCGTTGCCCTTGATTTTGGTACTTGAATTAGTGGGCGCAGTGCTTTGGCAATCGGCACGGCAACGGCTATTTTCAGGGCGTCTCCGATGAGGAAGGGATACATGCCCAGTGCCAGGGTTTTTGACCACGACATGCCGCTCACCACTTTCAACCAGGTTACGCCGCAGGCATAGACGATAATAGATCCGCAAAGCATGGCCAGCACGTCAAACACAGTACGTTGGTCCGATTTTTCCGAAATCAGTCCGATCAGATAAACCGCCGGCAGATATCCGAGCAGATAGCCGCCGGTGGGACCTATGAGCCGCCCGATCCCCCCCATGCCGCCGGCAAACACCGGCAGACCGCAGGCACCGGCCAGCAAATAAATGCCCACAGCTGCCAGGCCCCAGCGGCTCCCCAGCAGGAGTCCGGTAAGCAGCACGAAAAGATTCTGCAGCACAATGGGGACCGGCCCGATCGGAATGGCCAGATACGCCCCCACCGCGGTAAGCGCGGCAAACAGGGCCGCATAAACGGTCATGTGCAGTTGACGAGATGTATCCAATGATCTCTCCCCAGTTTTACAAAAACCTTATTTATGTATGGGCCAATAATATGATAATGAACAAAATGTTGCGGGTTACGGGTTGCGAGTTGCGGGTTTGAACTATCGATTTCCTGCCAACTCGTAACACGCAACCCGTAACCCGCAACAGTAAGTCGTTCCAATAAATTGCTCCAAGGCTCAAATACACGTCAAACTCCCTACTCCCTACTATAGTCACACATGAAAACAGTCACCGTAAAGAATCGTTTTCATTGATCCATCGGCAAGCTCCAGTAGCAGCGATCCGTTCTCATCAACGTCGACGACCCGGCCTTCAGATGTCTCATTGGTGGTGACAATTTTTACATTTCGATTCAGGGTGATGGTATATTCCTTCCATTCTTTAACGACATTATCGAAATCAGGTGTTTTCAACCGCGTCTCAAACGTATCTAAAAATTCAGTCAGGATTTTTTTTCTGGGAACCGGCCGATCAAGGATCTCTTTCAGAGCAACGGCACCGGGCTCGACCCCTGTCGGATCGTTGTTGGCGTTAAGTCCCACCCCGACATTGATATAGGCAACGCGATCGGCTTCAGCTTCCATTTCAGAAAGCATTCCACAGAGTTTTCGGTCGTCAACCAGAATATCATTGGGCCATTTGACCACGGCTTCGATGCCGAACAACCGGCGAAGGGTTTGCGCAAGGCTCAAGGAAGCGCAAAAATTCATGCGCGGGCTTAACACCGGCGGTATCGGCGGGCGTAAAACGACCGTAAAATAAAGCCCGCCTTCACTGGAATGCCAACTTCTTCTCAGGCGCCCCCGGCCCTGTTTCTGGCTTCCGGCAATTACAACCGAAAAATCAGGGCACCCCCTGCGGGCCAGATCCCGGGCAATATCCATTGTTGAATCCACTTCGGAAAAATAATGAATCTTCGATTTTCTTCCCGGAAATTCCCACGGGAACAGTGCGTCAGGAGATCCGGCCAATCGGTATCCTTGCGACGAGGCAATGATTTCATAACCGTGCTCCTTGAGACTGTGGATGTGTTTCCAGACTGAAACCCTTGAAATGCCGAGTCGGTTGCTTAGTGCGGATCCGGAAACGATCTCGCCTGATGATCGCAATATTTTCAGTATCTGCTCTTTCATAACCGAACCCGAATATTTTCTATGAAACACCTCCCTGCGGTCGGTGTTTCATAGAAAATATATAAAATACCAGTGATTATGATCTGATTTTATGTCTGTTTGAAAAATTTTAGTGAACAAAGGAATTAATGAGTCCATTGGTTAACCTTAAAGGTTAGAAAGGTTAACGAAAGTGGCCTGACATGTCAATTAAAACATTGTATGCCCGGGAAAATGCGACGGGTCGGGAACTCTGGGATGGACACTATTTGAGGATACGGATAACGCGGGGCTGATACTCTTTTTTTCGGGCCATCTTTTTACCCCGCATGCGAATCACACAGAATGCGATGACAAAGCATGTGATCCCCAAAGCCGCAGAAAGTGCGGAGGGATTCAGGGTGAATACCGGCGCGAATTTCTGTCCAAGCGCCGCGCCGATCAGCATGAGCAGGATAGGGAAAACATAGAGCATAAAGGAAACCTTCAACAGTGCCGCGGAATCAATGCTGATGACGATTCGATCACCAACCTTGGCGCCGGCATCGTTGAGCGCCTCCACTTCCATTTCTTTCCCGCCTTCTGCTATGTTGCACGATTTCCTTGATGAACACCCTTCACAGGAGCTGGTTCTAGAGGTCTTTACCCAGACGGTGTTGTCAAGAACTCTGGTTACGATACCTTTTTCAGTTGCCATAAGACAGTGTGAACGGTTATCCCAGGGAGGGTAGTCTTATTCCCTGTTTTAGTTGTAATGGTGATATGACGGCAGGCCCTAAAGTCAAAATGTCAAATTTCAAATCACAAACAATTTCAAAACATCAATGCCCAAAACCTGTTTTGAATTTTGGTCATTTTATTTTGGGATTTGTTTGTAATTTGGTTCTTGTAATTTGGATTTCTCGAGCGGCTTTTTTTTCGAACAGCCAGGTATTGTCCTTATTCGGGCACTGCTATACGCACCAAACCAACACCTCGTATCTAGCTTGCCTTCTTGAGTTGCTCTGATCGCCGGTAACAGATCAATCCGCACTGGAGACACCGGTCAGCTTCGGTCCGGGCGGTGGTTTCATCGAATCCCAGCTCGATTTCTTTGCATTCGGTCTGCCGGGTTGCATCGCACAGCGGCATGATACGACGCGTGCTGGCCGCAACGTCTTCGACATGGTCAACGTTCTGGATATCCGTCCAGGGGGTTACCACATTCTCGGGCAGATCCAGGGTAATATCATACATAATTTCATGAACCGATGCCGCCACCCGCCGGCCGGCGCCGATGGCTTTGATCGCCGCACTGTAATCGGTGAAAACATCCCCTCTGGCAAACAATCCGGCCTCGGTTCGAAGCGAAGGTTCCTTATAAGGATCGATGGCTTCCCACTGCTCTGTCGCCCCGGCCGATTCATCACCGGCTTCCTCTTGCTCTTCGGGTTCCTCCATTCTCGGTCTATAAAATATCAGCTCGGGAAACCTTCCGGTGGCCAAAACCAGCGTTCCGGCAGATATTCTCTCTGTTGAACGGGTGTCAAAATCGACTGCATCCACGACGGTCAATGCATTACCTTCACCGTAAAGCCGGGTGATACCGGTGTTAAAAAGAATTTGTATTTTTTCCTCTTTCAAGCTTGCGATAACCGAATCATCGACCTGGCCGTCGTCTTTCCTATCTCTAAAAATAAGGGTGACATTTTCAGCACCGCGAGCTTTGCAAAGCCTGGCCGCTTCAACGGCAAGCTCACCGCCGCCATAGATCACGGTATCGGTCTGTATGCTGATTGCATTATCGTTTTGCTGAGCATAACGGACAAAATCAAGTAAAAGGTAGGTTCCCGGAATAGGAGACTCCACGGTATGCAAGGCGCCGCGTGCAAGGCGGCTGTCCCAGCCGCCCGAAGCCAGCAGAACCGATTCAAAACCCTGACCGAGCAGTGAGTCTATGGTGATGTCATTTCCGAGTGCCATGTTCGTTTCCGCTTTTACCCCCATCTCCAGAACACCGTCGATATCCCAATCAAGGATTTCCTCGGGCAGACGGTATGACGCGATGGCGCTTCTCAACAGACCGCCCAACTTCGCGGTGGCTTCATATACAGTGGTCTCATGGCCCAGGCGTGCCAGAAAAAATGCCGAAGACAGACCTTCCACCCCGCCGCCGACCACCGCCACCTTTCGCCCCGTATCCGGAGCTTTGTAAGGCAGAACCCTTTCGCCGTTTTCTCTCTCATAATCGGCTGCATAACGTTTCAGAAAATTGATGGCCACCGGTTCATCAATATACTGCCTCCGGCAGTCATTCTCGCACGGCCTGGGGCAGATTCTGCCGATAACGGTGGGAAAAGGATTACGCTCTTTGATTACCTGAACCGCTCGATAATAGTCGCCCAGAGATATCTGCCGAATGTATTCGCAGATATCAATACCGGCCGGGCAGGCTCTCTGGCAGGGCGTGGTACAGTCATCCGTGGTATACTCTTTCAATATCCGCCGGGTAACCGAAGAAAGATTAATGATATATTTGGGGCATACCCTTTCGCAGGTTCCGCACCCGGTACACTTTACTTCGTCGACAACCGGTAGGCCCTGCGGCCCCATGGTGATCGCATCGAACGGACAGGCCCGGGCACAGGTTCCCAGCCCCAGGCAGCCGATGGTACACACCTTCATGCCGCCACTTAAAAGCGCAACAGCACGGCAGTCGTTCATACCGTTGTAAATGTACTTTGTATCTGCATCGAACACACCGTACGTGCAGCCGGGCAGAGCAATATCGGGTTCTTTGGCTTCAATGGCCACACCCATTATGGCTGCAATTTCTTCGGCCACTTCCGCACCCGCGGCAACGCATGAATTCGGTGCTGCCTTTCCGGCTACGATGGCTTCAGCGTTGGCACTGCAGCCGGGAAGACCGCAACCGCCGCAATTGGCACCCGGCAGCGCGTCATCAACTTCAAGAATTTTCGGATCGACATACACGTAAAAAACCTTTGAAGCCATTGCCAGACCGATGCCAACCACCAACCCCAGACCGCCCATCATATAAAGCGCAATTAGCATATGCTTACCCCATTAGACTTAGATAAGGTGAACCGTTTCGGATGGCCCTTACTGCCACCCTACACACCAAATACCAGATACTTTATTTGGTTAATTTTAGCAATGGAAATAAGAAAAATCGTACGTGTTCACGGGGTGCGTTTCCCCGAGCAGCGAGATTGGCGCAGTGGCCTCGTCATTTCAATGACTTAGCCGTGGGGGAGACCGCGGCTCCCGCACGTTTTTTTGCGGGAGAACGCGGAAGGGGCAGGAATGCCCCCGCTGCTAATTCATTGAAATGACCGGACACGCAGCCACCGAAGTGAATCGGGGAGACGCACCCCGTGAACACGTACGAAAAATCTGTTCAAAATATGGCGTCAACCCGGCACTTTCCAAAACAGGTCATACACTTAATACATTTGTCTGTATCATTTTTTATTTTCGCCAGATAATCTGCCGATATCTTTGCCATTCTACTTCTCCTAAAGCATTACCAAGATCCGTCGAGACCCCTGAGTCCATTCATGTAGAGTTTTCCACTTGCAACAAACAGAGAGTAGTGTGTCACCATAGCAGGCAGGTTGTAAGATTGCGCCAGTTCAATCGCACTGGCATCCGGCTGTTTACCTCTACCAATACCACGGCGGCGACACCGGCGACTTTTGCGGTTCGGATGACATCATCTGAAGTCAGGCCCGTAAGAATAACCGCATCTTTTGTGGCGGCAGCCAGAAAGGCTTCCATCAGATCCGCACCGCCGGCACCGGCAACTATGTTGTCAAGCTGATCTTCGCCCGACAATAGCGTGGCGTCCAGAATTTCCTTTACTTCGTATACTTTCATCTTTTGAAAGCGCTCCTATTCATATTTTTTTAGAACATCCAGGACGGCGTCTGAAGATACCGCGCCATGGGTATCATTGTCTACGACCATAACAGGAGCAAGCCCGCAGGCGCCGAGACATCGGACCCCATCCAGTGAAAACCGCCGATCTTCAGTCGTGCCGCCTTCCGGCAGCGCATACGCATTTTTAATACGTGCGAGAACCTCTTTAATCCCTTTCACGTAGCAGGCTGTTCCCGTGCACACCTTGATCAGGTGCCTACCCTTTGGTTTCATTGAAAACAGTGAATAAAAAGAAGCCACTCCGAAAACTTCGCTGCTGGATATGTTCAGTCCAGAACTGATATAGTCGATGAGCTCAACCGGCATGTAGCCGACAACTGCCTGGCATTGCCGCAATACGGTGATTACCGCACCGGGTTTTGATTTAATGGCGGAAATAATCCCTTCGATTTCCTCCCACATTTCATTCGTGATATCAGGATGTTGTGGTCTGCGCTCATGCATCATCTTCAGGTCTCCTCGAGTGGTAATATCCACGCAGTTTAAACGGGTTGTCTCTCCGGGAAAGGTTTCAGTACAAGAGGCGTATACATCACATTAATCATAAAATGTCAACGGCATGATCCGCTGGATTTAAGACTACCTGCATGCTTGACTGGAGCCATTCACTGCACTATAAATCAAAATAAATCAGGGATCGGGAGTTGTGAATGGAATCGTATAAGCAAAAGGTTATTGAAGCAGCGGAACACTTACGTGCTCAAATAGACAGGCCGCCGCTGATCGGACTTTTGACCGGAACAGGTCTCGGCGAAAGCGTAAACTCCCTTGATGTTTCCGCTTCCTTTTCGTACGGCGACCTGCCTCACTTTCCGCTGTCCACGGTGGAAAGCCATCCCGGCAGGCTGCTGTTCGGGCGCATGCGGGATTATCAGGTGATGGTAATGCAGGGACGGTTTCATATGTATGAAGGCTATTCAGCATCGGAGGTTGTTTTTCCGATCCGTGTAATGCAACGGCTTGGCGTAAAAATACTGATTTTGACTAATGCCGCCGGCGGGCTGAACCTTTCCTTCAATGCGGGTGATATCATGGTTATCCGCGATCACATCAATCTGACCGGGTCCAATCCGCTGGTGGGGCCCAATGAGCAAAGCTGGGGCATCCGTTTTCCGGATATGACCCGGACCTACGACCCGCAGCTGTCGGTGCTGGCCGAAAAAGCCGGCAGGGCCGGGGGAATCCCGCTGAAGAAGGGTGTGTATGCGGGTCTTAAAGGACCGTCACTGGAAACACCGGCGGAAGTGCAATTTCTGAAAACAATCGGCGCGGATGCGGTCGGATTTTCAACCATACATGAAGTGATTGCGGCGATTCATGCGGGAATGAAGGTCTTGGGTCTATCAACCATCACCAATATCAACAACCCGGATGAACCGGTCCCCGCCTCCGTTGATGACATCATCGCTGTGGCCAGGGCAGCTGCCCCCAAACTGGATGCCGTTATCAGCTACGTAGTGGCGCATATCGATGAACGAATACTCAGCTGACATACTGGTCACTAACGGTGTTGTGCTGCAAATGGATGCAGACAGTACCCGCATTGAAAACGGTGCTGTGGCCATCGCCAAAGATAAGATCCTGGGAGTCGGACCTGCGGCAGAATTCTCAACGGTGGCCGCATCCCGGGTGATCGATGCCCGGGGCGGCATAATAATGCCGGGCCTGGTGAACACCCATACCCACGCGGCCATGACCTGTTTTAGAGGCCTGGCCGATGACCTCCCGCTGATGCAATGGCTCAATGAACACATCTTTCCGGCCGAATCGAAGTTGGATGAAAACAAGGTCTACCGCGGCTCGCTGCTGGCATGCGCCGAAATGATCCGATCGGGCACAACGTGTTTCTGCGATATGTACCTGTTTGAAGATGCGGTGGCCCGGGCCGCAAAAAAAGCCGGTATCCGTGCCGTTGTCGGCGAAGTATTATACGATTTCCCCTCCCCCAATTACGGTGAACTTGAGCAGGGTTTTGCTTATACGAAACAGCTCATCGCAAAGTGGCAGGACGATCCGCTGATAACAATTGCTGTTGAACCGCACTCTCCTTATCTTTGCGCACCTGAATTGCTGAAACGTGCATCCATCCTGGCCAGGGATCACCGGATACCGATGGTCATTCATCTTTCAGAGACACAAAACGAGGTGGCGGGGATGATAGAGAAGTATGGCCGAACACCCATCGGTTTTCTTGCCGAACAGGAAGTGCTGGCGCCCAATCTACTGGCCTGCCACTGCGTGGTCTTGACCGATGAGGACATCTCTCTGCTCAGGCAATTTGATGTCAAAGTCTCTCATAATCCTGAAAGCAATATGAAACTCGCATCCGGTGTCGCCCCGGTCCCGGAACTTCTCCGACAGGGTATCTGCGTAGGACTCGGAACGGACGGGTGTGCCAGCAACAACAATCTTGACCTCTTTTTAGAGATGGGCACTGCGGCCAAACTTCACAAGGTGAACACAACCGATCCGACCGTGATGGATGCCGCCACTGTCCTGCGGATGGCTACCATAGAGGGTGCCAGGGCCCTGGGAATTGATCACATAACCGGCTCCCTTGAACCCGGGAAGGCTGCGGATGTCATCATCATTGACACCCGCAAGCCGCATCTTACACCGATGTATAATCCGATCTCACATATGGTTTATGCAGCCAGGGGCAGTGATGTCTCCACGGTTATCATTAATGGTGAAGTAGTGCTGGCGGAGGAAAAATATCTTTCGCTTGACCTGGAGAAAGTCATGACTGATGTAAAACAGATCGCGGATGAAATCCGCAGAGGATAGATTAATGATCTTTGGCATTCGCTTAATACACGGGGAGGGTTTGCGGAGACTATACCAAACTTAGATAATAGTTGGAGTAATGGAGTGTCGGAGACTTAAAATCAGTGTCGCCAAAAGTTCCATATTTACGTATATTACGAAATTTCCGGAACATAATATTATGCACTACGATATTGTTATTCACGGCGGGATCATCATTACCGTAAATGCCGACTTTGAAATTATTGAAAACGGTCTTGTTTGCGTTAAGGATCAACGACTCGACCGGGTGGAGACCCGCAGGGATTCAGACCCCCTGCCGGAAGCAGACAAAACGATCGATGCCGGCGGCACGATCATTTTACCCGGACTGGTCAACACGCACAACCACATGCCCATGACGCTGTTTCGCGGACTTGCCGATGACCTTCCTCTCCAGGAA
>DAOVBC010000162.1 GCA_030670715.1 Deltaproteobacteria bacterium
GAGGCGTATAAATCGGTGTGATCGGTACGCAGGCAGCCCCTGCTTTAAGAATACCCAGCCAGGCCACCACCCATTGAATGCTGTTGGGAATGTAGATAATCGATTTCTGCCCGGAACCGACACCCAGATTGTTCATCGCAGTCGCAAAGCTTTCCGCCATCTCTTTTACTCGCTGGTAGGAAAACCGGGTGCCCAGGTATATCACGGCAGTGTGGTTCTTGCGCCTTTCGGCCACCGTTTCAAATGTTGAATAGATATCCATTTCGATTTTTATACTCCGAAGTAGGCCGACTTTATCTCCGGGTTCTCCATCAACTCGGCACCGCTGCCGGTTAATGTCAGCATGCCGTTTTCAATGATGTAGCCTCTGTCGATCACCGGCAGGACAGGGCGTGCGAACTGTTCACTCAAGACCACGGTGATGGACCCTTCATCTCTCAATCGAACGATGGCATCGACAACGGCTTTCTGCACCAGCGGGCTTAAACCAAGGAGCGGCTCATCCAAAAGCAGTAAACGGGGGCCGACAACCAACGCCATGCCGATCGCCAGCATTTGCTGCTCACCGCCGCTCAGAAAGCCGGCTTTACGATTTTTCAAATCTTCCAAAGCCGGGAAAAGCTCAAATACAGAAGAAATCGCTCCCCGCACTTCTTCTCTCTTTTTCAAATAACCGGCAATTTTTAAATTTTCAAGAACACTGCTTTCAGGAAAAACCGGATGTCTCTCTCTGGAGAGAACAATTCCTTTTTTAACCCGGTCACTCGGTTTTACTTCAACAATATCTTCTCCATTGTATAGAATTTCACCGTAGACAGTGATGCGCTCACCGCCTTTGCGAAGTTCTTTAACGCGCATGTCTATAATAAGCCCGGACAGCGAATTCATCAGGGTTGTTTTTCCCGCGCTGTTGGAGCCGATCACCCCTACGATCTCTCCCTCACGGACTTCCATGGAAAAATCGTTGAGCGCCAGAGCGTTTTCGAAAAATACCATTAAATTCTTGACAACTAGCATGTTGAAATATGTCGTGTGTTGGAGGGTTGTGCGAATATCATTAATTATCGCAAAAGATTCTCGATACTGGATTAAAGTTTCAAGCTTCGAGTTTCAGGTTGGCCAAAACCGACTCAACCGACTCAACTGACTTAATCGACGCAACCTTTTTTAAGCATTTTCTATTCTGTCCCTAAATAGGCATTTTTAACCGCTTCGCTTTCCATCACATCTTCGGCTTTTCCATCGGCGATCTTCTGCCCGTAGTTGAGGACGATGACCCGGTCGGCAATTCTGAAAAGTTCCTTTAACCGGTGTTCGACCATGATGATCGTTTTGCCCTCGATCCTCAGCTTCTCGATGATGGGAACGGTGCCGGCCACCTCGGCCAGGCTTAATCCGGAAAACAGTTCATCCAGGATCAGCAGATCCGGCTGCAGCGCAATGGCTTTGGCCAGTTCCAGACGTTTTAAATATCCCTGGGGCAGGACACTCGCGGCTTTGTAAGCAACGTAGGCATCGCGTTCAAAGCCGACTTCTTCCAGAAGATCCAGCGCCACGGCATCACGGTCTCCGTACTTCCCGCCGACCATTCCCTTAACGCGGGGGGAGTAGAGGGGAATGATCATATTCTTGTAAGCCGGGAGTTGATAGAATGGTTTGACCATTTGGAAGGTTCTGGCAATGCCCTGTCTGACAATTTTATATGGCGGTTGGCCGGTGATGTCTTTGTTCCTGTAAGTAATCTCTCCTCGAGAAGGTTTTACAAATCCGGTGATTAAATTTATCGCAGTGGTTTTTCCGGAACCATTCGGGCCGATGATGCCCAGGAGTTCACCCGGTGCGAGATCAAAGCTTAAATCGTGAACAGCCTGAACGCCGCCAAAATTTTTATACAGCCCGCTTACACACAGTAAAAATTCAGAGCTCATTAATCCACCTCGACCCATCTTTCAAACCGGTGATACTTGCGCTGAATATAGTGAAAGATCCCCTCCGGCAGTGCCACAATAAACACAACCAGAAACAGACCGTAAAAAACGATCCGCAGGCCACCGATGCCGCGCAATATTTCAGACAAAGGTACCAGAATAAAAGCCCCCAGAGTGGCACCGGCCAGAGACCCCGGACCGCCGACAATAGCGGCGGCAATCGGCAGGATGGAGTAATCGAGAGCAAAGACCGGCATGCCGACAAACATGTATACATGGGTCATAAAAGCGCCGGTGAAGGCGCCGATGGCGCTGGCAATAAACAGTGCCTGGGTTTTAAACAGGTAGATATTGATGCCGGCATTCATTACGGACCGGTCGTTGTCGTTGATCCCCTTGAGCACCAGACCGAAATCTGAACTCAACATCCGTCTGAAACCGAAAAGGGCACATAACAGGACCAGGACAATTAAATAAAGTTCAAGCCATTTGGAGGGCAGGGGGGTCATACCGCTCAAGCCTTCGGTGCCGCCGAAAATCCGGGTGGCTTCAATCAACCGCACCAGCATTAGGGGAATAATAAGGGTGACCATGGAAAAATAAATACCGCGCAACCGCAAAACCGGCAGGAGCAGGAGTGTGCAGATGATGCCCCCCAGAATCGCGGCCACCGGAATTGTTATAAAAGGGTGCAGACCCCAGTAATGATTCAATATGCCTGAGACATAGGCACCCATCCCGTAAAAGAGCGCCTGTCCCAGAGAAATCATGCCGGTCTGGGCCAGGAGATCCCAGCTTATAGCCAGCAGTGCAAAGACGGCCACTGACAGAAAAACCTTTTGCCAGTATGCATTCAATAACAGTGGCAGAATCAGACATCCAATAATCGGCAGCAATTTCGGTCCGGCCAGATAGAGCACCTCGCGCCAGGAACAGAGCGCAAACACGTCGCCGGCTCTGACCTTGATACCCCTGTCGATTCTTTCCCTGCGTTTTTTCAAACGGCTAAATCCTTTCTTCCAGTTCTTTTTGTTTGCCGAACAGACCTGAAGGTTTCATGGTCAGCACGATTAGAATCGCAGCCAGGCTGACGATCATTGTCCAGTGAGAGCTGATATACGAATCCGTGAATCGCTCTGCAAAACCGATAATAAAACTGGCCACGATAACGCCGCCGGTACTTCCGAGTCCGCCGATGATACAGACCGCCAGAGCTTTGATCAACACATCGTAGCCCTCACCGGGCGATATGCTTCCCAGGGGGATGATGATAGTTGCCGCAAGCGCTGCCAGGCCCGCGCCGAGAGAAACGCTCAGGGTGGCGATCCAGTCCGTGTCAATTCCCAGCGTCAGGGCCGTTCGTTCATCCTGTGCGATTCCTCTAAATGCCAGTCCCAGAGACGTGTGGTGGGTGAAAAGCCACAGACCGAAAACCAGAACAGCCCCCAAAACGACGATCAATATTCGCTGCATATCGACATAGACGCCGGCAACAAAGAAACTGGTGTCAATAAACACCGGCAGCGTATACTCGAAACCAACAAAGCCCAGGTACCGGAACAGCTCCAGAATCGCCAGCCCGATACCGAAGGTGGCGATGACCTCTGAAAGCACCTGGCCACGCACCCTTATCAGGACAAAACGGTACATTAAAGCACCGACGAGGGTTGTGATGAGGATGGAGAAAAGTGCCGAGATAAAAAAAGGCAACCCTAGCATGTTGAGCAGCATCCAGCTCACATACGCAGAAAGAATGTACAGCGCACCGTGTGCGAAATTGGCCACCCCGCTGATCCCGAATGTTAAATTGAAACCGATTGCCATCAGCATAAGAATGACGCTGTTGATCACAGCATAGACGACTGTACCTAAAAACATTTGTGACTCAAGTTTTGCTTTTGAAGTTAATGAAATACAAACGTCGTATTTTTGGTGAAACTCTCCACCCGTAAAATCCGAAATCCGAATTTCGAAATCCGAAACAAATACAAAATTCTAAATCCGAATGTATCAAATAGTTTTCAATTTTAAACATTGGATATTGGAATTTGTTTCGGATTTCGTATTTAGTGCTTCGAATTTTTAGTATTACAAATCAAAGACTGCGATATAATATTATTGTAATAAATGCGCTATTTTAGAGATTTTAAACCGGGTGGTAGCTCAATTTTTCCTTCGGCAATCGAAGCCGGGAATACGATCACACGCTTGCCCGTTTTTGTCCATTGGAAAACAGTAGACACCGCCGTTTCCTTGGGGTCGAACCCGAAAATGGCTTGGTGGCCTTCATCGTAACGAACACGCCCCATGACGCCGTTTCTATCTGTTTTTTCCAGTTCGGCCACGATGGCATCCGGATCAAGGCTGCCGGCGCGCTCAATGGCCTCGGCCAGAATGTACACCGATTCATACGAGGGCGCCGGACCATGACCGGCCTGCAGGGCTTTGCCGTATGTCCGCTTGTATTTATCATAAAAGATTTTCGATTGCGGGACCTTTGCAGAGTCTATGGCGCTGCCGAGTTCAAAAATGTTGTTTATTGCCCCGCCGATTTTTTTATCAAAAATTTTCCAGGCGCCGGAGCCGGCCAGCGGTGATATGAAACCGGTCATAATGGCAGGCACACGCATGGTTTTCCATTGTTTTACCAGGATTCCGCTCTGGGGCATATCAAATATGGGCATGATCACCTGCGCCCCCTTGGCCCTGGCCTTCATCAACCCGGAGGAGAAATCCGAAGTTCCGGTGGGATAGGCCTCCAAACCCACAATTTCCCAGCCGGCCTTGTCAAAATATACTTTTTTAACAAACCCTGCAGTGGCCCGGGCCCACGCTACGTCCTGGTGCATGACATACACCTTGTTGAAACCGAACTCTTTATTGATCAATGCCATGGTTCCGGCCAGGTATTTTACAAGATGTACGGCATTCAAACAGGTTCTGAATACATACTTATATTTTTCGGGATCTCCCTTGAGCTTTTTTTCCGAGCCGGGACTCATGGCGATGGTTCCCAGCATGGGCACTTTATACTTGGCAATAATATCCATGCCCGCCATCAAGGCTTCGCTGCGGAAGGGACCGACAACGATGGCCGCAGGTTTTTTCTCCAGAATAATTTTTTCCAATCCGAGCAGGGCTTCAGTCACCGGAACACCCCGAGCAGCATCCCGGATATCGATGGCGGCAACTTTAAAAGGCCTTTTCACCCCGCCTACGGTGACACCGCCTTTGGCGTTTATTTCGGTGACCGCCATCTGCACTGCCCTGTGGGATTCTTTACCTTCCAGAAAGCCCAGAGATGTCGGAACAGCGATGATGATCGGCTCCGCTGCATATGAATTCGTTCCGGGAGTGACAAAACTAAAAATCGTAACAGCCATAATGCTCAACAGCACAACAAATCTATTCATATCCTGTCTCCTTTTTTTGTCTCTACTCGCGCTGCGAGAAGAGGCCCTAATTCGGGGTTTATTGCGTATAAAAAAAAGCGGAGTTGTGAGATGTACCCGGACGGCGTGATAAATTTATTCTGATAACCAATTTCATTTCAATTCAGCCGAATCTCACTTGTCACGCCAAGGTCGCTATTGGGCTAAATTGTATCGGGGGAATCGATAGCTATGTCATGGCTAATTGATGTGGATTGAGCTGTCAAGGAAATAATGACCCGGTCCGGTTGTATATAGTGGTTGTCAAAAAAATGTTTCGGTATTCCAACGTTTTTTTCTACAACCACTTATACCGCAATTCCGTATTTCGGAACATAATTATGGGAAGCGATACAAATTATAAAATCATCAAGGTCCTTGCATTTTAGCCACTTAAAGATTATTTATTTAATAAAAGCATTCCGTAAAAAAATCAGGAGCTTGATTTATTTGTAAAGGGGGAAGGAATTTGAGCGTAAAAGTGCATTTGCATAAAACACATCGTCAATTCACAGACGGCCTGGATGTTGTGGATATCGAGGGAGATACGGTCGGCGACTGCCTGCAT
>DAOVBC010000139.1 GCA_030670715.1 Deltaproteobacteria bacterium
AAACTCGTAACGACTCGACTGAGCTCGTCGAAGTCTCGCAACATGATGCTTCAACAAAAAATATTGTATTGAGTAAAATCGACACCAAATTGTCAATATGGTTTCACAAGGCACTTATGCGTTTGTTACCTACAAAATTTATTCGCAGCATCTTTGATAAACGCGGGATGGCCCTTCTGATCACCTTAACGATTATTACCCTGCTGATCGTTACGACGACTGAATTGAATCGAAGGGCGCGGGTGACCATTTATTCCACCGCAGCGACACGGGACCGGCTCATCCTGTCGCAGATGCTGGTTTCCGGGGTCAATGCGGCCCTGGCAATGCTGGTGGAGGACAAAAAGAATTCTGAAACCGACTCCATCCAGGAAGATTGGGCCGATCCGGATAAAACCAACGAGGTGTTGCAGAGCCTTGCCTTTGAAGAAGGCGAGTTGACGGTTAAAATCAGTGATGAGCGCGGCCGGATCCAGGTGAACGCACTGGTGAAGTTTCCAGAGGGGCGATCATTTAACAAACTCCAGCTGATCGTATGGGAACGGTTTTTGAGCTTAGCTTCCCTGGCTTACGATGATATGGAAGAAATGGATTCGGTGAATACCATTATCAATTCTATGAAGGATTGGATGGATTCCGGCGATGATGACGCCACCACCGGGTTAACCGGGGCGGAATCGGATTATTATGAGGATCTGGACCCTCCCTATACCGCCCGCAATGCACCGTTTACCTATCTGCCCGAAATGCTGCAGGTAAAAGGAATCACACCGGAACTTTTTTATGGTAAAGACGAAGCGCCGGGGATCGCCGGTTATCTGACCGTTAGCGGCATGACGGAGGCCGGCGGTAAGGGTTTCATATTTGACGGTAAAATCAATATAAACACAGCCGACCTGCCGGTACTGATGACGCTTTTACCGGAGGTAAATGAGGACCTGGTGCTTGCCATCCATGATTATCGCCTGGAAAAGTCAGCGGACACGTACATTCATGACCTTTCCGGTTCGAATTGGTATAAGGATGTCCCCGGTGCCGGTGACCTGGTAATTGACCCTGATCTGATCACCACCCGCAGCGATTTTTTCAGAATTGAAGCCGATGCGAGTCTTGGCGAGATAAAAATGGCGGCCACCGCGGTGGTAAAAAGGGAAAAAGATGCCCGGACAGGTCAAATCCGGTGTCGGGTCTTGAGCTGGGAGCAGGATTAATGCTATAATTACAGCCGCGAGCATAATCATGTAGACATTTGATGCGAATCTGTTCTGCTCGGGGCAGCGGCAGGCATTACGTTTCATTGAAAGTGTATTTTGACTATGGCGAAGAAATTTATTGGAATCGACATCCAGAAGAATGCTGTTGCCGCCGTTGTTATAAACAGCGGTTTCAGGGGTAACTGGATACAGGGACATACCTATATCCCGTTTTCCGGTCAACCTGAAGAAAATAGCGGTCTGACTGCCGCACTGGGCACTCTTGTGGATCAAATCGATGTTGCCGGCTGCAGTTGTGTCGTGTCGGTTCCGGCCGAGCAGGTGTCTTTCCGAAATATCCAGGTGCCGTTCAAACAGGTAAAAAAAATTCGGCAGATCCTGCCCTTTGAACTGGAACCCTCCCTGCCTTTTCCGGTGGAAAGGCTCATTATCGATTTCCATGCCATAAAGACCGAGGGACAGGGACAGGACGAACATACGGACCTTATCGCAGCGGCGGCTGACTCAGCGCGTCTGGAATCCTATCTCGAACTGCTTTCAAGCTTTGGCATCGATCCGGAAATTGTAACGGTTGGCGGGTATCCGGCGGCTGTTTGCCTTTCGCAATTAGGGGATATTCCTGATAATACGCTGCTGCTGGATATCGGGGAGGATAAAAGCACTCTGTTTGTTTTTGACGCCGGCCAGTTGAGTCTGGTGCGATCCATCCCCGCCGGTTCGGAGGTTCTGGCCCGAAAGGAAACACTCTGGCAGAATATTCAGCGTACACTTTATGCTTTTGAAGAGTCCCGCGACGATGAGTTTCGGCCGGAAAGGCTCTACTTAACGGGCCCGGCGCCCGGCGAAAACGGTTTTGAAACAGAAATGGCCAGGCTCCTGGAAGTTCCCGCCCGCCGGACAGACCTGGTGAATGATACCAGTGCCAGGATCAACAACCGGCCTACCGAGTCCTGGAAGCCGGACGTGATGGACAACGCATTTGCACTGGCCCTGATGGACATCATCGGTATAAAAGGGTTGAACTTCAGAAAAGGGCCCTTTGCCGTTAAAAAACGCTGGGCCGAGCACCGTAAAAATTTCATCCGCTCGGGGATACTTGCCGCGGCAGTGCTGATACTGATGCTGATAAACTTTTCCATCGATTACTATTCAAAAAAGGGCCAGCTGAACGATCTGAACAGCCGGATCAAAAAAATATTTCTGTCAACCTTTCCGGATGTCCGTAAAGTTGTCGATCCCCTGCAGCAGATGCGCGTTAAAATCGATGAAGCGCGCAAGTCTTCCCTCTTTCCGACAACATCGGAAAACAATTTGCTGATGATCGATATCCTCAACGAATTGAGCAAGCGCATCCCCGCGGGGATAGATGCTCGGTTTACCCGTATGGTCATCGGAGAGGACAGCGTTGTCATCACGGGCAATACGGATACGTTCAACTCCGTTGATACGATGAAAGGCCGGTTGGAAGCAGCTGGGATATTTGAAGCCGTCACCATTGTTTCAACCAGCAAAGACAAATCCGGAAATCGTATCCGATTTCGCTTGAAGGTGAAAATCTGATGAATATAAGAGAGTGGATTCGGAAACTGATCCCCAAGGGGTTCACGATTGCCCGGCGCGAAAAATACGCCATCGGGCTGGCCGCCGGGATCATCGCGGTTATTATTGTGGTCCAGTTAATTATTTCGCCGATCGTAAGTAAAAGACGGCGCCTGGACCGACAGATTGAGGCCCAGGGCAGTGCGCTGCAGGATATGCTTGCACTTCAATCGGAATATAAATCGATTAAAAATATGGCCGATGCTGCCAGAGCTAGCGTGGCGGGAAGAAGCCGCGGTTTTACCCTGTTTTCTTTTCTCGACAACCTTGCCGGACAGGCGGGGCTTAAAGATCGCATTGCTTACATGAAACCGTCAACCAGTATTCAGGAAGATGGTCCGTTCAAAATATCCATTGTCGAAACCAAGCTGCAGGCGATCACGATGAAACAGTTGACCGCTTACATTTATCGAATCGAAACATCGCGCAATATGGTGAGGATTAAACGGCTTTCCATTACAAAAACCGGCAGACAGGCCGGAACCATCGATGCGGTTTTACTGGTAGAGACTTTCGAAACCTGATATGCTACAGGATATAGGGTTCAAGGTTCAGGGCAAGATACACGATGAAACGGGGAAGCGGAGAAACGGGGAAACGGGCTAAACCGACAGAACGGACACAACTGACGCAACGGACCAAACCCGCAAACCGGCTAACGGGCAAACGGACCAACCGGCCAACCGACCAAATGGAACGTAAACATGAAACGATATAAAAACACTTTAAAAATAGTATGCGGCGGCATATTGCTCCTGATGATGGCAGCCTGGATTTCCCCTTCACCTCTGCACGCGGCCAGGGGCCCCGCTAAGAAAGGTGCACCGGAACGGTTTGTGACCATTGATTTCAACAACGTCGATATCAATGTTTTTATCAAATTCATCAGCGAACTGACAGGCAAAAATTTCATCGTGGATCAGCGAGTGAAGGGAAATGTAACCATTATTTCACCGACAAAGATTTCGATCGGCGAAGCATACAGGGTATTTGAGTCGGTGCTGGAAGTCCACGGCTACAGCACGGTAAAAGCCGGCAAGGTGATCAAAATCCTGCCGGCTCCGGATGCCCGGACAAAAAATATTGACACCCTTACTCCTGACCGGGTCGCATCACCGGAAGACAAGCTGGTCACCCAGCTGGTACCGCTGACCTACGCGGACCCCAACGAAATTAAACGCCTGTTTACCCCGCTGGTTTCCCGCAACAGCGTGCTGGCAGCATATCCTCCCACCAATATGCTGATTATCACGGATGTCTATTCGAACATTCGCCGTTTACTGCGAATCATCAAAGAGATCGATGTTGCCGGCGTCGGCCAGGAGATATCGGTTATCCCTTTGCAGAATGCGGACAGCAATAAGATCGTCAACACCCTGACGACTGTATTCCAGACGGCGCCGAAGGGTAAAAAGGGGGGTCCCCAAAAAGTCGTCAAGTTTGTAGCGGATGAACGAACCAACACGATCATCGTTCTGGCCAGTGAAGTCGATACGGTCAGGATCAGGCAGCTGGTCCATCTGCTGGACAGGAAAACACCCCCGGGCAAGGAGAAGATCCGCGTCTATTACCTGGAAAATGCCGATGCGGAAACCCTGGCAAAGGTCCTGCAGGAAGTTCCCAGCAGAGGCGGTGCGGCGGATAAAGCCAAGGGCGCAGCGCCGGTTGTTTCCGAAAACGTCCGCATCACCGCCGATAAAGCCACCAACAGCCTGGTGATTACGGCCGACCCCGATGATTATCTGGTGCTCGAAGAAATCATCAAGCGGCTGGATATCCCCCGGCCGATGGTCTACATCGAAGCGCTTTTCATGGAGGTTGATACGCAAAAAGAATTGGAGCTTGGCACCGAGTGGGCGGCGGCCGGCAAGACGAATATCAGCGGCAAGAATGCCGCCGTCGGCGGCAGCTTTAATCTGGGTCTGAATTCGGCGCTGCCCAATCTGGCTTTGGGCGTTCCGCCGGAAGGTTTTTCCCTGGGTGTTTTTACCGAAGCCATCACGATCGCCGGGATGAAATTTAATAATCTTGCCGCGGTGATACGATTTTTCAGACAGGACAAGGATGTGAACATTCTGATTACCCCCCAGATCCTGACCACCGAAAACGAGGAAGCCAGGATCAACGTCGGTAAGAATGTTCCCTATCAGACCAGCATTTCCACCTCTGACAACCAAACCTTTAATACTTTCGAATACCGCGATGTCGGCACCATTTTGAAAATAACACCCCACATCAGCCAGGAACGCATGGTGAAACTCAATATCAGCCTGGAGGTTTCGGTCCTGGAAAATCCGGATATAACCACATTGCAACCCACAACCCTTAAACGCACCGTTGACACCACCGTTGTCGTCAAAGACAAAAGTACGATTGTCATCGGTGGTCTGATCGACAATACCCGCACGGTGACGGAAGCCAAGGTCCCGCTGCTGGGCGATATTCCGCTGTTGGGCTGGCTTTTCAAATACCGTAATGAGCGGCATGAAAAGACCAATCTGTATGTGTTCTTAACGCCGCATGTCATCAACAGTCCTTCTGAAGCTGAAAAAATCTACGGCGGTAAAAGACAACATATCGAGGGACTCCGCGAGGAGAAAATAAAACTTTTCGATGAGAGCCGAAAAGATACCGATCTTGAATCCGGGACATTGCAACGGATCGAATAATATCAATAATGCAGAACAGCCTGTTTAACATACTTGAAAAAAACTTCGGTGTATCCGACGACGTATTTCAGCAGGTCCGGAAGATAAAACAGGAAAAAGGCGGCAGCAGTGCCGGGATCCTGGTTGAAAAAAACTTCATTTCAGAAAATCAGCTGCTTGAGGCACTGAGCATTATCTATGATGTCCCTTTCTGGCCGGAACTTCCGCTGGACAACATCGATTTTGAATTCACCCGGCATGTGCCCATTCAGTTTCTGAAAAAGTACAGCATGGTGCCGCTGGTCATTGAGGTTAAGCCCAGGGGGAAGGAAGATGATTCCCAGTCCCCGGACTTGAACAGTTCCGATGAGCTTCCGGATTACCTGCGATACATTGTGGCCATGAATGACCCCGCCTGCTTTCAGCAGCTGGATGATCTTGTTCGTATCCTGGGAATCAATGATTTTCAGGTAATCCTGTCCAATAAGAACGCCATTCTTGCAGCAATTAACATTTCATACGACTTCAGCCGGGACTCGGCCGAAGAACTGGTTCAGAACCTGGAAGAAGACGACGGAACCATCATCGGAGAACTGGAGAAATCCGCCGACCTTCTGGATGACACCAGTGATGCCCCCATTATCAAGCTGGTCAATCACATCATCTCCCAGTCGATTAAAGCGCGGTCCAGCGATATCCACATCGAACCCTATCAGGACAGCTTCAAAGTGCGTTACCGGGTGGACGGTATTCTCTATGACCTGCTGACACCGCCGAAATGGATCCAGCCGTCTTTGATTTCAAGGATCAAAGTGATGGCCGATTTGAATATCGCCGAAAAGCGATTGCCCCAGGACGGGCGTTTTGATGTAAAGGTCGGCGCCCAGGACATCGATGTGCGCGTTTCGACGATTCCGACATCCTTCGGCGAGCGGGTGGTGATGCGGCTTCTCAATAAAACCAGTTCCGTGTTTGAACTTTCGCACCTGGGTCTATC
>DAOVBC010000225.1 GCA_030670715.1 Deltaproteobacteria bacterium
ACGCTTTCAATAGAGGTTTCCCGGAAGGTGAAACCACCGCGGGCGCTTTATCCTGCACTTCCCTTGGGGCATCCTCTGGGGTTTCCCGGCCAGTCCTCTCGGCAACTCCATATCTTGCGACTGTTGCTGCGGCATCTGACAGAAATCGATTCTCCCGGTACCATTGTGGAACTCGATCTGAGCGAAAGCGACGACGCCACGGTCACCTGTGCCGCCTGTTGGTTATAACGCTTAAGCCTGCTCGCGTCAGCTTCCTTTTCTCCTGTTGCTCGACTATCAGTTTTTTTCGCTACCTGAATGCTGAAAGCAAATATGCTGGTTTTTTTCTAACTTTCAGCTTTGAGCTTTCACCTTTGAGCTTTGTTGCTCCGGGTGAACCATGCATTTTAGGTCTGGCCCGACAAACAAGGCTTCCTGTGACAAATTAAGTAAGAACCATCTTAAATGCTATAACAATCAGAATCACACCCCCGAAAATTTCCATGCGCTGGGCGAATCGTTCTGACAGTTTATTGCCAAGCTTCATGGCCAGCCAGGTCATGGCCCCGGCCGTGATTCCGATGCACACCGCTACAAAAAACAGCCCCTGCCCCAGAACACCCAGCCCGAAGCCTATCCCCAGCGCATCGATGCTGGTCGCAAAAGATAAAAAAACCAGGCTGAAACCCCGGGTCGGGTCAGGGCACTCCTCTTTTTCTTCTGAGGGTCTGGCGCCTTCGTAGGCCATTTTAATACCGATGGCAAATAACAGGCCAAAAGCGATCCATGGTCCCAGGCGTTCGGTCCATTGAAGAACATGCATACCGAGAAGCCAGCCGATAAGCGGCATCATGAACTGGAAAAAGCCGAAATGAAAGGACAGACGGAAGATTTGTCGCGGGGCACAGCAGCGGATGCCGACACCCAGTCCCACAGCAAAGGCGTCACAACCAAGGGCAACAGCGATCAGAAAGATTTCAACTGCACTTAAGGTCACGTTATTTTTTCTCTGTACAGGAGGCGGTGGCCCATTCTGAGCCGGGTTTGTATTCCGCCCGCAAAATGGATTATCACTATTCAGAAAGGTTCTGCTTCGATCCAGCGAACGATGTCAGAGGAGAGTCGTTCCGCCTCCAGGATTTTCCATCCCGCCCTGCGGATGTTGTCCATGGTCCTCCGGTTGATATTGGCGCCCATCATCCGAACCACGACCGGGTTAAGGATATCAAAAAGAAGCCCCAAAACAGCGTTGCCGGGTCGCATGTGCTCCAGTAAAATAAGCCTGCCGTCGGGCTTGCATACTCTTCGAACTTCCTGTAAACCCGCAACGGGGTTCGGTACCGAACAAAAAACAAAGGTGGCAAAGACGGTATCAAAACAATGATCAGGAAAATCTAAATTTTGGACATCCATTTCCTGAAGCTCAACCTCAGTGCCAAGAACGGAGGCTCTCCTTTGTGCCCGTTGAATCATAAGCGGACTGAAATCAATTGCAGTGATGTTTACACCCTGCGGATAGTAAGGCAGGTTCTTTCCGGTTCCTACCCCGACCTCCAATACACGTTTTCCGACGATCCGATTTCGCAGCCTTGACCGCCACGCGGCAAACCGAAACCATTCCACTGGAGTTTCCAGGGCATCAAAGAAAAAAGCCAGCCGGTTATATCTTTTGCGGACAAGATCGGTGTTCGATGGTTTGCTCATAGTAAGATGATCCACCCTGCTATCGTAAGCGCGGTTATAAGAAACCAGAATATAATCCGGGGAATTATCGTAATTTTTTCATAGCATTTTCGATAGAATTGAATGTCGCTCATAACCGTAATAATTTCCGCCATAATTTCCGAGGCAGCGTGTGTGCTGATAAATACCATTATAATCACGGATAAACTCAGGCGACCCGTGGCAAAGGGGACAGCCAGCATCCCGGCTGTATATGGCAGAGCCAGCGGTGCACTTTGGAAATGTCCGAATTCATGGGTGAAGCTCAAGGAGTGTCGTTCATTTTCCCTCAAACCCCAACGCAACAACCAATTTACTATCGGCGGATGAGGAATTAAAAAACCTCTCCAACCCGCCCTGTGAAGGAAACCGGGTCCGATGATGACGGACGCGTTTAGACCGTACCACGTTCGCATCTGCATTTTCAGCTTTTTTTTCATTTCTATCTTTTGCATGATGCCTTCTGCGTAACGGTGCTGAAAACCGGTTAATAATTACGCACCTGAACGCCTTGCCCCTGACAATTGGGTACTTTCTACCCATCTTTCGATGTGTCCGCTTTGAGCGTACCATGGTAGAGAATATTATAACATACAATATCCACCAGTTAGATTCAAATCATAAAAAATTGGCACTACTCTTGCTATACCACTAAGTGGTAATATAATAAGGATATTATGTTTTTTCTTCAAGATATTCTTGATAATTTTGCAGGAGGCGCACCATGAAGCTTATAAGATGGGTATCAGTAATACACTTACCTGCTTTAATTACGGTTTTTCTGTCCGTTTTCCCGGTCAATGCCTTGGCGCAGCAGGGAAGATACGGCGACTGGCACATGGGTTCCGGAATGATGGGCGGATGGGGTTTCGGAGGCGGAGGAGGAATCTTTATGATATTTATTTGGATCCTTGTCATCGTGGGTCTGGTTTTCCTGATAAAATGGCTGATTCAAACGATAACCGGTGGAAATCCTAAAACAGAAAGCAATCCTACAGCCATGGATATTCTCAAGCAACGCTATGCAAAAGGGGAAATCGACAAGGCCGAGTTCGAAGCCATGAAAAAAGACATCATACAAGTGTGAAGTGACTAAAGTGAGCTAAAGTGCCTAAAGCCCACCCTGGTGCGACTCGTTTATGTACATTGGTATAGCCTGTGTCATTTCGAACCTGCCTTTTGAGCATAGCGTACCGGTGATCGGTCTGAGCCAGGGTTAAGGTATTCTATCATTTTATAAATAGAACGCGCTGAAGGCGCAGTCCTTAACTTTAGTTCACTTGAAACTTTAAACTTTAGTCACTTTTGGATTTCAGCTTCCATCTGTGTTTTTAAATAGAAAACCTCATTGATTATATAAACAGGAGAACAAACCAAATATGCCTCTTAAAAAAGGAATTGTCGTCAGCATCGACAGAGATGGATGGGCGGAGGTGGTCACCGACAAAATGGATGCGTGCGCAGATTGCGTGACAGCCCGAAACTGTCCGACATCATGTCGGAGCACCCGGGTGGCAACCAGGGTTTTCAATAAGGCCGGCGCCAGGGAGGGCGATATGGTGTCCATCTATCTGAGTGCCGGTTCGGTCCTTCAAAGTGCCGCTTTACTTTACCTGATACCTGTATTCTGTTTGATCATGGGCGCTTTCACAGGCGCGGGGCTGAATGAACAACTGGCACTGAACGAATCGGTATCGGCTCTCATTTTTGGTTTAGCCGGATTGTTTGTCGGATTTATTTTTCTGGCCATGCTCTCCCGAAGGATATCGACGAAAAACCGGCTGACGCCGATCATCACGCACATTGTCATACCCGCAAAAGAGCCTGTCAGATCTTCGACAGCAATTCAAAACAGTTGCGATACCGGCGCCTGCCCCGGGTAATATTTTATATTCTAAAAGGAGAAAAAAATGAGATACGATGAAAACCCAAAGAGAAAATATCGCTTCTTTCTCTTTTCTATATTTTTATCTGTTGCCGTTATTGCATTGAGTTTGCCGGCTCTCGGTCATGGACCCAAGGGGCATGGCGGCACTGCTTTCACCTCGCTTCAGGCTGCCAAAAAAGGAATCATGCTTTATGACAAACTGGTAGCCGGCGGGAAACTACCGGAGTCCTGGGAAACCGACCTGGATGATATAAAAGTCTTCTCACGAAGCAAAAATGATAAAAAAGAAATTGTTGTCCAGTTCAATCGGTTAAAAGGCGACCCACGATCGGTTTATATATTCTTTGACGAAACAGGAGAATACAGCGGGTCGAACTTCAGCGGAGAGTAGAAATCATATTTCAAGCGGTGCAACCTTCGCTTTTTTTTGGAGTGCTGAGTACCGGATCAATGAGTCCAGGATACTCGATCCTCGATACTTGCTTTACGATACTGGATCAAGGATTAAAGGCCTTGTCAATATCGAAGATCGACCACCCTTTATCGGACATTATGCATCGCATATTGTCTATCGGGTGTTTCATGCCGAAAAAACCAGGTCTTATATGATGATATTAAATGCGTAGAGGAATGCATAATGGGTAAATCTACAACAACAGAACTTGGACCGCGGCTCAAAGATTGGCCGCTTCCCGGAAAAGTCCTGGTGACGATGATTCTTTTGATGATGTCGCTCGGTATGGGCGGTGCGCTGGGCCAGATAATCGTACACGATATCGTTCCTACTTTCTGGGGAAGTAAAGATCGCGCGATGCCTGAGTCAAACTTCCCGGAAAAGGCGACTTCATTACGCGGCGATCTTTTTGCAGATGCAACGGTTGCTGAAAAAATGGCACGGCCGTTTTACAGGTCCGATAAATTTATCTTTGCCCTGAAATTCACCCACATTCATTTTTTCGGCATGAGCGCTATTTTTATTCTGATGGGTATGCTAGTTCTTTTTCTGGACCTGGGCACAAGTGCCCGCACCTGGCTGATTGTACTGCCGTTTATCGGCATTATCATCGACCTGACCTCGGTATGGCTGAAAACTTTTATCCA
>DAOVBC010000199.1 GCA_030670715.1 Deltaproteobacteria bacterium
ACAGAAAAGATGGGGGCAATTTTATTGCAACTAAAATAAACAAGGCAGTAACGCTAAGCCAGCTACTTCCTTATGTTTATGATAGATTATTTGCTTATTTACGGACAGTTGGACCTTTTATCAATACTGTTAGAATTCGGATTTGAAAGGATATCAGATTGAAAGTTTATTGTATTAAAGTAGCTCTTTTTTATAACAAAAGAATCTATAGAAATATCGAAATTATTGAGAATCAGAGCTTAGCTGATTTGCATGATTCCATTTTTGAAGCATTTGACAGGTATGATGAACACCTTTATTCGTTCTTTCTGACGGGAAAAGCTATAAAAAGTACGCGAAAAATCTACGACTTTCCTGAAATAACTCACCCGATGAACTTGGAAGATCTTACCGGTTTTGCACACAAGAAAAGATACAACGCTGAAAAGACGAAAATTCAGGATTTAGATTTAGATGAAAAGGGTAAATTCTACTACCTTTTTGATTTTGGGGATGATTGGTGGCATGAATTAAGTGTTTTAAAAATTGAAGATGCATCTGACTCAAAGGGATATCCCAAAATTACAAAAAAAGTTTGAGATTCGCCGGAACAATATCCAGATTATGAAGACGATTATGATGATGATGATTTTTAGCTATTTATCTTCTATGCTTTTATCCGCCAATCGGTATAAAAAATTCTAACAAAGCGGATGAACCAGACGGGAAGAAATTCGGCGGTTTTCGTAAAGCCTGTCTCAGGTTGTAATCCATTAGGCCCGCTGGTTATCCGCGCCGATAAGCGCGACCGCGAGCGGCCGCGCTTATCGGGGAGAGATGAAATTTTATTGGGGTATGTCCAGTTGGTTAAGCGTTTCCGGAAATTCGTCTAAAAACCGGTACAGGGTCGCCCGGCCTACACCAAGAACCCTTGCGGCCCGGGACTTGTTGCCGCCGGTCTTCACCAGGACGGACCTGACCGCATCCGAGTTCAACTTTCTGACAGGGCCACGCCTGGAAACGGTGTTTCCCGTACCCCTAAGCTCCATCGGCAGGTCATTGCGGGAAATCACCCGGCCGTTTGATTTTACAATGGCGTATTGAATGGCATTTTGCAATTCTCTGACATTTCCCGGCCAGCTGTAATCCAGCAGCAGCGAAAGCGCCGCTTTTGATATCCTGGACGGCTGACGCTGATACCTGTCACCGGCTTCCTTCAGGAAGTGGTCAACGAGAAGAGGAATATCGTTTTTGCGTTCGCGCAGGGGCGGAATCTGAATCGGAATAACGTTGAGGCGGTAGTAAAGATCATCGCGAAAATTTTTTAGCCGAACTTCTTGCATCAGGTCTTTGTTAGTGGCGCTGATCACACGCACATTCACTGAAATGGTCTGCTCGCCGCCGACCTTTTCAAATTGACCCTCCTGCAGAAACCGCAGCAGCTTTACCTGCATTCGTCTTGACAGCTCGGCCACTTCGTCCAGAAATATAGTCCCGCTGTCAGCCAGTTCAAAACGACCCTTTTTATCCCGAATCGCCCCTGAAAAAGCCCCCTTAACATGACCGAAAAGTTCGCTCTCCAGAAGGCCTTCCGGCAGCGCGCCGCAGTTGATCGGAACAAAGGGGGCGCCACCCCGGCGGCTTTCATTGTGAATAGCCGATGCCACAAGTTCCTTACCGGTACCTGTTTCACCCGAAAGTTGCACCGGATAATCATAATCAGCCACGTCTTTGATCTGCTTGAAGACCTGGAGCATTTTAGCATCCTGGGCAATAATGTTGCCGTAGCTGGTCAGCTGCTCCGCTTTGATCCTGAGGCAAAACAGATCCGTAATATCCCGAAATGAGGACAGCACGCCGATGACCCGGCCCGCCTCATCATGCATGCTGGTTACCGACACCTCCACCCGGCGCGGATCGCCGTTTTTTGTGGGTGTGTTTACCGTATATTCTTTTTTGTTGCCCGGCAGCGGTCGATCGTTGCAAAAAGAACAGTGTTCGCCGCAAAAAGGAGCACCAAAGGCTTCGTGGCAATCTCTGCCGAGCACTTCCTCCCTGCTGAATCCGGTGATCTTTTCGGCTTCCTGGTTGAAGAAAAATATGCGTCGCTTCACATCATGGGCAATGATGCCTTCTTTGAGGTTGTCCAGAATCCGTTCCAGGTTTTTCTTGTTGGACAATAGTTTTTCAACAGACAATTCGGTCATAACATGCGCTCAACAGGCACGGGAAAGATAATAATATCAAGCTATTCATATATAAATAGCCGGTTTAAGTCAAACGGCAGCCAACCTGAATATTTTAAATATCAAGATGACAAGGAACCTTGTTTCTCAAGCTGATACCGTTAAGATCAATGTGGGCATCGTAGACCAGGACCTCCACACCGTTGTCTACAGCTTGCCTGAGGGCCTTTCCGTAGGCAGCATCGATATGATCGGCCGGTTTGAAGACCCCGGCATCCATCCGCTGAATGAAATAAAACATCACGCACCGGTTTCCGGAGGCGGCGAGCCGTTGCAATTCCTTCAGGTGCTTTTGCCCTCTAACGGTTACGGCATCTGGAAAGCGGGCCACACCGTCGGTGACAAGGGTGCAGTTTTTTATCTCAATGTAGCAATGACGGTTTTCTCCTTTCAAAAGCAGCAGATCAATCCGTGAATGATTACCGATGTTAACCTCCCGCCGTATCCCGTCATAACCCCGCAGCTCTTTGATGTATGCCGCCTCTATCGATCGGGCCACCAGTCGGTTGGGCATCAAGGTATTGACGCCCACCAGCGACGTCGGCATTTCGATCAGTTCCCATGTATATTTAAGCTTGCGTTTGGGGTTGTCGTGGAAAGAGAGATACACCGGCCTTCCTGTTTGGCTGCATTCCTGCATGCTGCCGGTGTTCGGGCAGTGTGCGGTGACGGTTTCACCGCTTTCCAGTTCGACATCGGCCAGAAAGCGCTTATATCTTTTGATGAGTGTGCCGGCGAAAAGCTGCGGCCAGGTTATCGCGACCGATCGGGTTTGCTTTTTGCTCCTTCCCATAGTTCATAGCTTGGTCTTATTCAAAGGGTTGACTCCCCGCTATTCATAGAGCACTCCGCGCATTCGCGGCGCTAAGTACATGAGTTCGTAATTACGATGTCGTATAAGATAGTGAAATCATAAATGTTAACCAAAATACAGCTTCACCACAGAGCCCACTGAGACCACAGAGGCAAACAAAATATTTTTAAATTTTTTCTCTGTGTGCTCTGTGGTCTCTGTGGTGAAAAAATAGTAGCAATCATACGGTATCATATTTAGGAATTAGAGCACTTAGTTCGGTCAGGGCTTTACGCCAAGAATCGGCGCCCGTACCCGAATAAATTTATCTTCGATCAGATCTGCCAGTTTTTCAATATCTTCAAGACCAAAAGTTGGGACCCTGGTCCTGAAGGTCGAATCGGTCACAAAGGCAATCAGATCTTTATCGTCCAGGCACAGGGGCTCTTGGTGAGCGGAAGAGCGATATATTTCTATTTTCGGCTTATCCCCGGTTTTGAATCCTTCGGTAATGACCAGGTCGACGTCATCAAAATATTTCTCGAAGTCATCCAGCACCGTCGCCTTGAAATCCTTGATCATGGAAATGGCCTCCGGCGAAGCGAGCACTACCGTATCCGCCCCGGCTGCCTTATGCCGCCAGCTGTCTTTACCTTTTTTGTCCACTGCAATACCGTGGGCGGCGTGTTTAATAGTGCCGATTCGATAACCCCGCTGCTTCAACACGGGTATTAATTTTTCAATAAGGGTCGTTTTTCCGCTCCCGGATTTGCCCACTATGGAGATGATCGCCGGCATGTTATACACCTGTCAATTGTTTATTATTTGTGTCGGAAGGGTACGTTGCAAATTTTAACATAATACAATGTTAGCACTAATCAACATTTAGTGTTTTCGATTATTTCATGAAACGTTTAGGCTAATTCGCTCCGGCAATATTGTCAAGCCAATCTGTTGCCACCGATTGATAATGGCATCATAATGCTTATTATATCGTAACTTCACTGCATTTTTATAGCGGATAATACTGTATTATGCCTGCACTGATCGAAGTAAAAAATCTAACCAAGAAGTACGACAAGTTGCTTGCGGTCAACGGCATCTCCTTCACCATTCAGCCGGGGACGTGTTTCGGTCTGCTGGGCCCGAACGGCGCGGGCAAGACCACGACCATTGAGGTAATTGAAGACATCATAAGGCCGACATCCGGTGATATTTTATACAAGGGGAAACCCCGCTCAAATACATTCCGTGCCGAAGTCGGCATTCAATTTCAGCAAACAGCTCTGCTGGCCTTCCTGACGGTATATGAAACCCTGGAAACCTTTCAGAGCCTGTTTCCGAACACCTACGATTTAAAGGAACTGATAGAATTATGCCACCTGCAGGATTTCCTGGATCAGTACAATGATCGGATATCAGGCGGCCAGCAACAACGGTTTATGCTGGCCCTGGCTCTCGTAAACAAACCCGAGCTGGTGTTTCTGGACGAGCCGTCCACCGGTCTGGATCCCCAGGCCCGGCGGAATTTGTGGGATATCGTTCAGGATATCAAGGCCAAAGGGAAAACAATCGTTTTAACCACGCACTATATGGAAGAAGCTCAGCACCTGTGTGATGAAATCGCTATCATGGACTACGGCAGCATTATTGCCCGGGGGTCGCCGGACGAGCTGATCAAAGAATATTGCCACGGTGTAACGGTGGTTATACCGAAAAAAGGCCTGAACCCTTCCCTCTCCGAATTATCGCTAAAGTTTCACGAGATAAATAACCGGATAGAGATAAACACCGATGATTTGAATAAATGCCTGGAAGAGCTGATCGCCCATAATGTGAACCTGGCGGATATGACCGTGCGCTCACCGAACCTTGAAGATGTTTTTTTGAATTTAACAGGCCGACAGTTGCGGGATTAAAAATGAACTTAAAAAGATTATGGGTCATGTTCATTGCAAGAAACCGGGAATTTTTTCGCGATAAGGCTGCATTCGGCTGGAACTTTATGTTTCCGTTTCTGATCGTTGCCGGTTTCGGTATTATTTTCGGCGGCAAAGAGTATTCAGAATATAAAGTCGGCGTATTCCCCCTGGAAACAGTAGCCATCACCGGTGAAAACCTGGAAATTCCCGAAGGTTTCCGGCAAACGCGCTACATCAAATTTATCGGTT
>DAOVBC010000306.1 GCA_030670715.1 Deltaproteobacteria bacterium
GGAAGGCCGCTGCCTTTTTTAAACCGCTGCACACGCCCGACTTCAAAAGTGGATACAAGCCCGGCGTTCCCTTTCTGGATAAGACAGGATTTTGCGGTGGTGCCGCCCATGTCGAAACAGAACATGTCCCGGACCTGAAACATTTTGCCGTAGTACTGAGAAGCGATGACAGCTGCCGTGGGGCCGGATTCAATGATGCGCACCGGAAAATCACGGGCGGTCTCAACCGAAGTGATCCCTCCCGAAGACAGCATGATAAAAAGGGTTCCATTGAAGCCCAGGGATGTTAACCGGTCGGACAGCTTTTCAAGGTACCGGGCTGTAATCGGTTTTACGTAGGCATTGGTGACCGTGGTACTGGTTCTTTCATATTCCCGTATCTGGGGCAGCACTTCAAAGGAAGTTGAGAGAAATAGGGCAGGGGCTTGGGCTTCAACAATTTCTTTAATCTTTTTTTCATGCTTCGAATTTTCGTAGGAATTGATCAGACATACAGCCAGAGACTCGATCCCCATTTCCTGCAGTTCGGATAGAACCGTTTTAACCTCCTCGCTGCGCAGCGGTGTGATCACCCGGCCGTCGCTGGTGATCCGTTCGTTCACTTCCTTGCGGAGAAAACGCGGGACAAGCGCATCCGGGTACTCGGAAAAGATATCGTAGGCGTCGTAGCGTATCTCCCGGCCTAGTTCCAGGACATCTTTGAATCCCCGGGTGGTGATAAGCCCGGTCCTGGCACCTTTTCGCTCGATAATGGCGTTGATAACCAGCGTCGTGCCGTGGATGAACTCTTCGATGTGGGGAATAAATTCCGGAAGCTTTTCTTTCAACTCCCGGATACCCTGCTGGACCGCCTCGGATGGATCGGCAGGCGTGGTCAGGCACTTATTGGTCTGAAATTCACCGGTCTCGTTATTCACCAGAACAAAATCGGTAAATGTGCCGCCGATATCACACCCCAGACGATAAGATCCGTTATTCAACCCGCACTCCTTTTTTATTTTAGAAACTCTTTATTCTACGATTCCAACTCTCCGCCAATCCAATTATGCGCGAAGCGAAATATAGTGGCTGTCAGAATAATGTTCAGTTATCCGCCGTTGGTCAATCCAGTTAAGATTCTATGTATTAGATCCTGGATCCTGGATCCCGGATACTGGATCAATGTATCGCTCCGCTCTTACCATTAATAAAATAGACAGAATTCATTGATCGGGTATCGAGTATCCAGAATCCGGCATCTGTCTGTATCGTTATCATCGATACGAATTCTTTTCCCAAACGGAACAAAATTGTGAAAAATGCTATAATATCAATCTGCGTTTATCTGTGTTCCTTTTGTATCCGAGCAGATCATTAGAAAAGATTCGGTTCCTGCCATTCACCGAACACGTCCCGAAATACGCCGGTCATTTCACCCACGGTGGCGTAAACCCGGCAGCATTCAACAAGATCAGGCATAACATTTTTCCCGGTACGCGCCGACTGCTCCAGATTTTTCAGCATACTGGTCACCATCCGGTTATCCCGGGTGCGACAAAGTTCTTTCAAACCGCTGATCTGATTTTCAGCCCATGACTCATTGTACGCGTGCAGCTCTACTTCAGGTTGATCGCCTTCCATGTATTTATTTACGCCGACCTTGATGGCTTCTTTATTCTGAATCGATTTTTCGAATTCATAGGCCTGGCGTGCGACTTCACGCTGGATCGATCCGGTTGCCACGGACTTGACCATACCGCCCATTTCCTGAATCCGTTTCATTTCTTCGCGGATCTTTTCCTCCATCTGTTTAGTCAGGGTCTCAATAAAATAAGAACCGGCAAGCGGGTCCACCGTATCCCGCAGACCGATCTCGTCCATCAGGAGCTCCAGTGTTCGAAGGGATAAAAGCGCCGCCCGCGGCGTCGGGATGGTATAGGCTTCGTCGAACGAGCACAGAGCCGTCGTCTGGGCGCCACCGAGTGCGGCGGCCAGGGCGTAATATGCTCCCCGGATGATGTTGTTTTCCGGCTGTTCCTTGGTCAGACCGCTGCCGCCGCCGCCGAAAAGCCCCCTGAGAAACAGCTTTTTCTTTTCCTCTACGCCGTAATCCTCCCTGAGCATTTTGGCCCAGAGTTTGCGGGCCGCCCTGAACTTGGCGATCTGCTCCCAGATGTTCCCGAACACGTTGAAGTTGAAAGTAAACCGTCCCACGAATTTGTTCGGCTCGATTCCCCTGGCCGCCACATTATCGATATAGGCCCTGGCGATCTCAAAGGCACAGGCGATTTCCTGGACCGGTGTCGCGCCGGATTCCCGGATGTGGTAGCCGCAGACACTGACGGGGTTGCAACGCGGCAGTTCCTTCACCGCGTACTCAATGGTATCTCCGACAAGCCGTACGGCAGGTTCCACCGGGAAGATCCAGGCCCCACGGCCGATCATCTCTTTGAGAATATCGTTCTGGGGAGTGGCGCTGATGGTTTCTTTTTTATAGCCGAACTTCTCCGCCACGGCCTGGTACATGGCCAGCATTACGCTGGCATTGGCGTTGATGGTCAGACCGGAACCGATTTTATTAAAAGGGATATCTTTAAAAGCGATCTCAAAGTCGCGCAGTGAGTCCACCGCCATCCCAACCCGTCCCACTTCACCCTCGGCTTTTGGGTCGTCCGAATCCAGTCCCATCTGAGTGGGCAGATCAAAAGCCACATTCAATCCTGACTGGCCGTGGGAAATCATGTATTTGAACCGCTGGTTGGTATCCTCGGGTGTGCCGAAGCCCGTGTACTGCCGGGTTGTCCAGGCCCTGCTGCGGTAGCCCTGGGGGTGAAGGCTGCGGGTAAAAGGGTATTCACCGGGGTCTCCCAGGTCACTCTCATAGTCGAATCCGACTTCTTCCAGGTCTTTCCTATTGTAAACCGGCTTTACCCGGATACCCGACTGGTAGATCACTTCTTTGATGGCATCTTTTTCGTCCCTGATATATCTGGCAACACCCATAAATTCCTCCTTATTGATCCTGTTTCAAAGGATCAATATACTTTCTATAAAATTGCCATAACTGCCCGGGTGGTTTTCTGAAGGTGCCGGGCAACTGTTTGAGCTGCTTAGTGAGCGTTAAACCGAACAGTTC
>DAOVBC010000177.1 GCA_030670715.1 Deltaproteobacteria bacterium
TGGCTCGCACGCATGGGGCCAAATTGCACGTTTTTCACGCACTGGATTATCAGCTGCAAAAACGGGATGAAACCGATCCTGAACTGTTGAACATTTGCAAGGAAATCAACAGAAGATTTGAGGCCGAGCTGAAGCCGATGTTCGGTGGATTAGAGGGTGTTTCCTTCGATTATTTTCCGACCGATCCGGCACTGGAAGTCTGCAAAATAGCAGCAGCAGTCCCTGCAGACCTGATCATCATAGGGTGCCATCAACCGTTTGAGAAAATCAGCATGGGACGCATTGACTATGTCGGGATGACAATTCTGGAAAAGGCTCCCTGTCCGGTTATGCTGGTCCCGTTCACCGATTAATAAGATCATGTATTCGTAAATACGATAACGTATAAGATAATGAAGTCATAAATGTTGACCAAAATACAGCTTCACCACAGAGCACGCAGAGACCACAGGGGCACGAAATAGGCATTAATTTTTTCTCTGTGTGCTCTGTGGCCTCTGTGGCCTCTGTGGCCTCTGTGGTGAAAATTTCCAACTAATACGTCACTGCAATACTGTTTGAGCCCTTTAGCGCGCGTTTAGCAAGAAACCGACCCCACCGGGAATTAAAACGGCCAGAAGTTATTATCATGCCAGATTTTTTCCGTGAGTTCTTTATCAATCTCGGCCAGAAAGTTCAGGTGGGTTTTCTCCCAGTCGGCAAGCCATTTGTACAGCGCTTTTTCATCCGGATCACCGGTAGCTTCCGCTCTTTCTGAATAAAGAGCAATTGCATTCTTTTCCATACTCATCGCGGCAGAAATGGCGGCCGCCTCAAAATCTGCTGCGGATATTTGATCTTTCAAGTCTTCCGTGAGCACCTGTGAAGACAGACCGTCGGAATGGGTATGGTCATATTCGGCGGGTCCGAATGTTTTTGTCTGCAGGTAGTTTTTAAAATGTTTCGATAAAATACTGACATGTATTTCTTCCTCATCCGCCATCATGTTGAAAAAGCGTTTGGCAGCATCGCTTTGAGTTTGCTCCGCCACTTTTGTGTAAAACGCTCTTCCTCTCCGTTCCAGTAATATGGCATTTTTTAAAATCTCCAATGCAGCACTGTCACTCATTGAATTCCTCCTATTCTATTTATATCAGCAGTTTGTTTGAAAAAATAGTAATACGGTTTTATTGATCGATGAAACGGTCAAACAGTTCTACAATCTCCTGCTCGTACCAGCTTTCCAGAGAATAGCCTGTGATGAAGCCATTGTGGCCGCCGTATGACTGAACGGCCAGGTTTGTCAGCTCGTTTAATTGGAGTTGATAAAAATCCTCAACACGGATAATCGGGTCGTCCGCAGCGGTAATAATGGTCGTTGAGACGGAAATATTTTTCAAAGCATCATTCAAAAGAGTGTAACCGCCAAAGTACTCTTTAACAGAGCTAAATTCGCTGTATTTCGGAAGCAATGCCTCGGTCAGGGCGCGAATAGTATTTAAATTAAGCAGAGAAGAAAAATCGAACCGATGGGGGTACAGTTTCTGCTTTTTGAGCAACGACCGGCGCCATTTTTTTAAGAAGTATTTGCGGATGTACGGCATGGAATCTATCCTATCTGTTGCCTTGTCCGGATCGAGGACAGGGCTGATGCACACAATGTGCCGCAAGCCATCTATCCCTTCCTGTTCACACCGGCGTGCGATGCGCAGGGCAAAGTTTCCGCCCAGAGAAAAACCAACGATAAAAACCGGTGTATTTTTCAGAAGACAGGCCGTCAGTTTTACAGCCTGAAAAACTTCGTCCAAACGGGTTGCATAAAATACGTCCTCGTTGAGATGGTGACTATCGCCATGGTCTCTGTAGTTTAGCCTGAATACGGCGTATCCCTGCCGGCAAAGCTGCCGGGCGGTACGTAAAATATATATTGAATGGGCGCTGCCTTCCCATCCATGCAGCAGAATGGCGAGGCCTTTGGCGGCCCCACTTTCCGGCTTCAACAGGTAGCCGATAAGACGAACCCCGTTGCCGGTATCCAGTACTATCTCCCGGTCTTTATTCTGCTGCGAACCTGCATTCCAGAAACGGATTCTGCTGCTGCATAATATGGTTTGCACATGGGCATTCCGGAACGGCAACGCCGGTCGAAAATTGTTTGAGGATATTCGCGGTTCTATTTTTCTGACTCCTCCTGCGGTACATTTGCTGCCGGTGCAGATCGTTTGACAGGATGGGTGGATTACCCTATATATAATGGCTGAAAGAAAATTTCCAGCATCAATCAACCGGCATTAAAGGGGTATAACATTTATATGGCCAAAATCGTTGACCTCCAGTCATATCGTACCAGAGCAATTGCCGAAAAGGTTTTTGGTCCGTGGAAAATCCGCTTTCAGGAATCCTGTAATGAGAAAAGCGTGTTGCCGGATCTTTCCGAACGGACCCTTTTTCGGCTGGCACAACCCGGAGATGAGAGTTCCCTTGCATTTTACGAACTGATCATGGGCGCTTTAAAACTCGGAGAGGCGCTGAAATTCTATTATCTTGATAAGGGTGAACAGCTGATGGTCGTCGATATTCATCTTTTCCTGGCGGATCAGGTGCGATTCGAGTTGATGCATCGTCTCGATTGGATCGAGAGCTTTCCCTGCCAACGCCGCAGCCTGCTTGAACTCATACATGAATCCGACAAACTGAAACTGAACATCGGAGAAAATTCTCCGGAGCTGGCAAAATCACACGCCGATTATGATTACTTCAGGGAGCTTACTGCACGGGACAAAGATGCGTTCATCCGCCGCTTGCTTCCAAAAGCCCTTGAAGCCTTTAAGGAAAGATTAGATTAATTCCATACCGCTCCATCGCAGCCGGATTCTTCACTGGGGGACGTATCCAAACCATTTCCGAAAAATGATGTCATACAGGCCGTCTTCCATCATTGTTAGGATCGTAATACTGACTTTTTTCTCTAAATCACTCCCGCGGCGGAAGCCGATGCCGTAAAACTGGCGCTTATGTAATCGCCCGACAGTTTTGGCGATATTCTTACCGTCCGTATTAATGTAGTTTAAAATGGCGGGCGAATCGAATATTACCGCATCTGCACGACCTTTTTTCAACGCCAGATAGGCCTCGTTTATCGTCGGGAAAAGCTTGACCGTCCCGGTTTGAATATTGTTAACAAATTCCGCACTCGTAGTTCCCCGCTTGGTCGCGACCACTTTGTCGTCGAGATCACCGATGTCTGAGATTTGATTGTCACTGGCGCGTATCATCAGTCGCAGGCCCGAATCAAAATAAGGGAAGGAAAAATCAATTCTTTTTTCTCTTTCTGATTGAATGGTAATGGCGGCAAGGGCTACGTCTATCTTTTTGTTTTCCAGCGCTGGAATGAGTTGTTTGAAATCCATGGGCGCGAATTTGTATTCCAGCCCCAGTTTTTTGGCAATCGCCTTCCAGAGTTCGACATCAAATCCGGTGTAGTCACCTTCCGGGCCTATATAGACAAACGGCTTTATACCGGTGTCGCATCCGACAATCAAAGGTTGGGCCCATAATGAGCCGGTACCTGCTGTTAATAGAATGATTACCGCAAGCACCGTTTTTACAATCACTCGCATATGCTTTCCCCTTTCTCGGCTTTTTCAAGCAGTTAATTACTGTATTTTAATATTCCCGGACAATAAGTTTGGTTACGAGGTAAGTATCAATGTTTTTATAATTGATCAATGGAATCTTCAGCACGGTAAAAAGTGAGTTCCCAGCCCCAATTATGCAGATCATGACGTATGATATATACGGCATTGTCATCACCACGAATTTTAAAATACCGATGATCCGGCGAAAGCCAGCGGTCAACCACCTCTTTTACTTCAACGACTTGCTCCGAAAATCTGATGCGTCGCGGTGTCTCATCGCCGCGATATCCGGAATAACAATCGACTTTTATTTCCATTTTTCGCTTTTTTATTAGATATTAGTCCTAAGTTGACAGGCGCATATCAACGCCCCGATATATGATAATACAGCCCCTGCGATAATGGAAGAAATTCCAATGCTGAGCGCCAGCTGGGCGGCTAAAATCGCCGTTAAAACGGATGTACAGCCGTTGGCGGTCCAGGCATAGGTGCGCTCAACAGAACTTGTGAGAAGATGACGCATGCCGAGCGGAAAGGGCAAACCGGCCAGTATGCCGGGCGGAGCCAGCACCAGAAATGCCAGGCAATATTGTAATAGAACCGGCAGGTGAAGAATCTTTTGAACCAGGATGCGCCACCCGGTTAAAAATGCCAGAAGAACGACAATAAGTACCACCAGCCCCGACCGCAAATATCTTTTATTCATCCGCTGAGAAAGGAATCCGCCGATTCCTGAAAAAACCAGAATGCCTGCGAGCACCACCGTCAGGCTGATCACCGGGTCACCGAAAAGCAGAATAAACTCTTTGATAAAATACATTTCAATACACATAAATCCGGCCCCAACAGCGAGAAAATAGCAAATTTGGCCGGTGGAAGGTCTTCTGCCCTGCCGACGAACGCTTAGAGATGGAAGGGCCATTAATAAGAATGATATGCCTATCGCTTCCAGCAATACCACGGCAACCACGATCTCACCGGACATCAGCATGGTGTAGAATCGACTTCCGGTACTTTTGTAAAGATCCCGCAGTCGGTTCCATTTGAGAATCCTGGACGGAAATGGTCGATCATCCGTCTGCAGGGCGATGTCAAGAGGATAGGCCTCAAAATAGTCTGTTTCCGTACCGGACCGGTAGGCCTGCAGCAAACGGGCGATTTCAATATAATGATAGGGGGCATCAAATATTGCATACCGATTCACCAGATCAGGTTTGAGGTCGGGGATAAATACGATGTCAAAGTTGCGATCATTAGCCATCTCAACCAGTCCAGCCGTGTCGTTCAGGGGTTTGCGAGATACCAGAAGCGTGTATGCCTCCCAGTTTCGTAGCATGGCGATATGCATTGCGGGATTGCCGATTCCGATGTTCCTCAAGCTTTCAAAAGCCGTTGCCCACAGCCGCAGAGTATCCGATGGCGGCAGGAGCAGCTTGCGGGTGATGATCAGCACGCCGTTTTCGGCCAGATGTTCCAGACAGGCCATGATAGTATTGAGGGTAAAGAAATATTCCTGGTCGAGCGCTGCCGAACCGGTTAAGGAAGTTCCCCAGTTTTCGATGTGAACGATGTGATACCTTTGCTCGGAGTGTGCTAGAAATTCCCGATAATTTCTGTTACTAACCGGCAACCGGTAGTGCTCCTCGATGATATCCGCCAGATCCGGATTCTGCTCCAGGATTGTGATTTCCCGTGCTCCGGAGGACACTGCACAGGCGATGCCCAAACCGCCGCCTTTTTGAATCAAAAGAACTTTTTCGGCGTCCGGTACCAGTGTATATCCGGAGAAAGAGAGGGAAAACTTTGCGAATAACGCATTTTCCCGCGTTAGATCTTCATAAAGGACGAACCGATGGTCACCGTCCCTGAAAACAGCCTTTTGTGCGGGAAGCGGGCCGGTGTACTTCAGGCTTAATCCGGGTGCATAGCGTATATAAGGACTGTCGAGTTTA
>DAOVBC010000006.1 GCA_030670715.1 Deltaproteobacteria bacterium
CCAAGCAAAAGGGGAACAATTAAAGTCAAGTACCTTATCGGCTTTCCAGGTTTCATCTGATATTCTACCTTTTGAATAGCTTCTTATAAAATAATTCACATTTTCAGTCGATCAACCTGACTTTATCAGGGGACCGGCAGACGATGAAGCGTCCGCTGAGTAACAATTTTTTCAGGCCAGAGCGAATAAAAAAGTTGCAGGAGCTGCGAATTACTTCTCGAAATTTCTATAATATATTGAAACCATGCATCTTTTAACGACACTGGTTTTATGCCGTCTACATGGAATGATGGAATGTTGAAATCACGGAATAATGGTCAAAAACGCATAACATTAGTGTTTGGATCAAGGCTTTTAGGATCAATTTTTACAGTTTCTCCATGAATATGGAAAGTTGGCAAATATTTTACAGGCCAAGACAAAGAAGGAAACAGCATCTTGCCCTCCGGGGCGTAGGCCCTACGGGCTGGAGGCCAAACTCAGAGTTTTTTAAATCCTCTGTTGATGTTTTTTTGATCCATGGTTGTTTTATCCCATGAACCGTATTATTTTTCAACTAGATGGGACATGAATGTACCCAATATTCCATCATTCCATTATTCCAATTGTGAGCAAAGCGAACTAAGTTCTACATACATAGGCTGAAATATTCGGTCAAGAAATAAGGCGGTTCTTATCATATACCGCAAAAAAGAAAGTGTAGCCTGTGCCCGATCACAAATCCCTGGAAAAATCAGCACTCTTTGTTGCAACCCTGTCGTCATTTATGGGGCCGTTTACCATTTCTTCCGTGAATGTAGCACTGCCGGCAATCCAGATGGAATTTTCGGCGAATGCCGTGCTGCTCAGCTGGGTTGCGACATCATTGCTCCTGGCTGTTGCTGTCTTTCTGGTACCGATGGGTAAAATCGGTGACATTTACGGCCGAAAAAAAATATTCACCTGGGGACTGGCCCTTTACACACTGGCATCTTTTTTTGCCGTGTTTGCGGTATCCATAAAAATGCTGATCATCATGCGGGTGTTCCAGGGATTTGGTGCCGCCATGTTCGTCACCACAGGCATGGCGATTATAACATCCGTATTTCCGCCGCAAAAAAGAGGTCGGGCGATAGGCGTTTACGTGTCCGCCGTTTACATCGGCCTGTCGGTCGGTCCGTTCGCGGGTGGCCTGTTGACGCAGCATCTGGGCTGGAGGAGTATTTTCGCAGTGGTGGTTCCCTTCGGTGCAGCCTCGGTTTTTGTCGCAATGAAGTATTTAAAGGGTGAATGGGCCGATGCCAGGGGAGAAAAGCTGGACATCGCCGGTAGTCTGCTCTACGGTCTTTCAATCCTGGCCTTGGTTTACGGTGCTTCCCTGCTGCCGAATGCCGTTGCCGTCTACCTGGTTCTTGCCGGTTTTCTCGGGCTGGGGGCATTTATATGGCTTGAGCTCAGAACCCGTTACCCGGTTTTCGAGGTAAGGTTGTTTAGATACAACAGGGTGTTCACCTTCTCCAGTCTGGCTGCCCTGATCAACTATTCGGCCACCTTTGCCATCACATTTCTTTTGAGTCTCTACTTACAATTTATCAAAGGCGTCACTCCTCAGGCTGCCGGCACCATTCTCATCGCCCAGCCAATCGTCATGGCTCTTTTTTCTCCCCTGGCGGGCAGATTATCCGATAAAATTGAGCCGCGCAGAATTGCGTCGGCCGGTATGATGATCACCGCGGCCGGACTCCTTTCGTTTGCCTTTGTCGGACCGGATACGTCGAAAATATTTATAGTCTGCACTCTGGCAATACTGGGTTTCGGTTTTGCCCTGTTCTCATCGCCCAATATGAATGCCATAATGAACTCCGTAGAAAAGAAATATTTCGGCATTGCCTCTGGAACGGTGGCAACAATGCGGCTGCTGGGTCAGATGACCAGCATGGCTATCGCTATGGTCATATTTGCAATTTTTATCGGCCGGGAACAGATCTCACCGTCCAACTACAACATGTTTTTAAAAAGCGTACGGGTATGTTTTATAATTTTTTCGTCTCTGTGCACCGTCGGAATCTTCTTTTCCCTGTTGAGAGGAGATTTAAGGAGCGGACCCTCATACTGATTGTGGGTTTCGGGGTTTCCGTTAAAATTTGACGCTGCAGAAGTTGGTATCCATTAGATTTTCCTAGGTATGTGGCTTGAAATTCAGAAAAAGTTCCCTATAATGTATTACATGTTCCTAGGAAAGTTTCCCGATTTTATGACATCATTTACATAATTTTTATGTAAATCATTTCACAAATGTTGCAATGATTTTCATGCCTGTGACTTAAACTGCCATAATTAGTGCATTTTTACATAAGTTTTAAGTTTGCACAGTTCTTGCATTTACCGGCTAATGTGGCAGCAATCTGCAGCGCTGGAACCGGTCAGTGTTCAATCTGCCGACAGTCAAACCTTTAACAGCGTCCATCACTCCATCATATAAGGTTATAGAAAATGAGTCTGGATTACGATAAAATAAGAGCGGAAGGAGAATCCCCTCAAACATCGATGAGCGCTTACAGCGACCTGTTTGCCGCTCTGGCTTTTGTGTTTCTGTTCCTTTATGTCATATCGACCATTCAATTAAGCCTGCAGACCATCTCTTCAACACTCGAAACCCGGAAACTGGAGGCCAAACTTCTAGCGTATGAAATTCCGGTTGAATCCGCAGCCCAAAACGATATCGACGAGCCCCAGGAGATTGATTACGAAAAGGTTTTAAAGAAACTCGCCGCTCTGGAAAAACAAACGCGGGAAGAGGCTGAAAAATTTTACCAGCAGGCCCAGGCACTGCAGGAAAACGAGCAGGAACTTATCAGCAAATACCACACAGTAGTTGAGCACGTTAAGCGGAAAAACAGGGATCTGGCCATAGCGCTCAGTCAACAACAATCTGAGGCCGAGGAGCAGCAGGCCCAGTATGAGACACAGCTGGAAGGGCAGGAACAAAAATTCGCCCTTGCTCTGAGCGATTTTGAGAATCAACTGGATCGTCGTGAGCAGATGCTGCAGGAATTGGAAAGGAACAAGCAGGTTGTTGAAACCGAGAAGGAGAAACTTGTTGCCGATCAGCAGGAGCTTCAGGAGGAACTTACCGTAACCCGGGGCAAAATCCAGTCCCTGGAAGAGGACAAAAATGCTGTTGCGGCTGAAAAAGAAGCGCTTCAGGTTGCTCAGCAAAAACTTCAGGAAGAACTGGGGCAAACCAGGGAAAACATTCGCGCCCTGGAAATGGACAAGGAAGCGGTCGAGGCTGAAAAGAGAAAGCTTTTCGCTCAGCAGCAAAATCTTCAAAAAGAGCTGGGCCAAAGCCAAACCGAATTGCAGGCACTGGAACGGGAAAAGGAGACCCTGGCTTCGGAGAAAGGAAAACTTCTGGTCGCCCAGCAAAGGTTACAGGGAGAACTGGGTACAAGCCGGTCAGAGCTGCAGGCTCTGGAAAAGGGTAAGAGAGAGGCCGTTTCTGAAAAAGAAAAACTGGCCGCAGATCAGAAAAGGCTTAAAAGAGAATTAGGCCGTAGCAAAACCAGGATGCGGTCCTTAGAAAAAGGCTACAAGGCTGCTGCGACTGAAAAGCAAAAACTTGTGGTTGCCCAGAAAAGGATGCAGAGAGAGTTGGGCAAAACAACCGCCAGGCTGCGGACTATGGAGAAGGGTAAGAACGCCGCTGCTGCCGATAGAGAGAAATTTTTAACCGCTCAAAAAAAGTTTCAGAGAGAACTTGGCAAAAGCAGAGCGAAGTTACTGGCGCTCGAAAAAGGCACGCGAAAAGCCGCAGCCGATAAAGAAAAATTTCAGGCTGATCAAGGGCGGCTTCAGGGGGAACTTCGTAAAAGCAGGGCCAGAATTTCAGGATTGGAAAAGGACAAGGCGGCGGCCGCGGGTGAAAAGGGAAGACTTCTGTCCTCTCAGCAGGCGCTTGAGGAAGAACTGGGAAAAAGCAGAGCGAGGCTGGCAGCGTTGGCAAGGGGCAAAGAAGCCGCAGAGGGTGAAAAAGAGAAATTGCTGGGCGATCAGCAAAAGCTGAAGGCCGAGCTGGGTGAAAGCATCGGCAGACTCAAAGCGCTGGAAAAAGGCAAAGCGGCCGCTGAAGGTGAAAAAGAGAAACTGCTGGCTGATCAGCAAAAGCTGAAGGCCGAGCTGGGTGAAAGTATCGGCAGACTCAAAGCGCTGGAAAAAGGCAAAGCAGCTGCCGAAGGTGAAAAAGAGAAGCTGCTGGCTGATCAGCAAAATCAGAAGGCCGAACTGGGCAAAAGTAAAGCCAGACTGCAGGATCTGGAGAAGGGGCTGGCGGCTGCCGAGGGCGAAAAGGGGAAACTTCTGGCTGCCCAGCAGGCGCTTCAGGGCGAGCTGGCCAAAAGCCAGGCCGGTTTAAAAGAAATGGAAAGGGGTAGAAAAGCGGCAGCGACTGAATTAGCAAGGTTGGCAGCCGATCAGCAAAAACTTCAGAAAAAAGTTGATGAAATTCAGGCCCGGGAGCAAGTGCGGCAAAATATTATTGCCAGTCTTAAAGACAATTTTGATCGCCACGGGATCGACGCAGAAATCAATGAGGAAACCGGTGAAGTTACGCTGCCGTTTAACAAAGCGCATTTTGATTTTGACAGTGCCGAGCTGAAAAAGAATATGAAGAAGTACCTGCGGAAAATAATTCCGGTTTATTCGAAAAGCATATTCAGTGAGAGTGATGTCAATGAGTATATACAATCGATTGAAGTGATCGGGTACGCCTCACCGATTTATCTGGGGAAATATGTAAATCCCGAAAGCCTTTCAAACGAAGCCCGCGCGGCGCTCAATTACAACATGGATCTAAGCTACCGCAGAGCGCGCGCTATATTTAAATATATTCTGAACCAGCAGAATATGCAGTTCACACATCAAAAAGAGCTGATGGTCCGTCTTAAGGTTACCGGCAGGAGTTATCTGGAGTCTACACCGCTGAAAGATCTGCCCAACGAGAGCAGTATCGGTATGCAGGAATTTTGCAGTCAGTACGACTGTAATCAGTTGCAAAGTGCCATAATTCGATTCAATTTAGGGAATTAGGAGGAATATTCAATGAATGAAATGATCAACAAGATTACAACGACCTTAATTGCATATGGCGCTGATAACCTGATGGCGATCATGATTATTGTTTTTTTTATCGGGGTCATACTGAAATTTCTGATGTATTATCTCCTGAAAGCTGAATACAACTTTTCTTCCGCTTTTGAAACCCGTACCCATCGCTATCTCAACCGCGAATATATTGAAAGCAAAAATGTAAGTAAATTCCATGAGGTTGTTGAGTTTATCCTGAAAAAAACCTTTACTGAGTCGTATGTCGCCCGAAAAAAACAGTTTAGAAAACGAAAAGAGGACTCGAAAGTTGCCGCGGTTAATAGAATCTTTTTAGTTGAGATGGGCGCCAAGTCCTTAATTGATGACACGCTCAAACAGACCAGATATCACGATTCAGGAAAGGTGCCCGACTTCAAGAATATTTCGCGATATGTTTTTAATTCAAACCCCTATTTCAACAAATTGTGGGGTGTTATTCCCATTGGCTTAACCAACAACGTATTTTCCAAATTACCCAGTTTATTTATTATCGGCGGAATTTTTGGGACATTTCTGGGCATCAGTAAGGGGTTGCCGGCTTTAAAAGCGATTGATCCCGGCAATATAATGGCCGCTCAATCCACACTGGGGAATTTTCTGGAAAGTATGACTTTTGCCATGTACAGCTCCGTCGTCGGGATATTTCTATCGGTGTGCTTTACCATCATGAACGCGTTCATGTCCTACAACAGCCTGTACTTGAGCCTGGTTGACAGATTTACGCAATCACTGGAACTGCTCTGGAAAGACAGTAATTCTTAAAATAAATGAAACCACTTTCAGGCGGTATCGGCAGCGAGTGGTGGACGCTGTCTTTGAGAACCGATGACTAGTGCTATTCGGAGCGGTAATGAAGGGCAGCCGACCGCATCCAAAGCGATGATATTCAGACCGTAAGGAGGGATAAAATGCCTGAGCAGAAGGGGCAAGAGATGATTGTATCCAGTGAAAGAGGCCCGGTACCTGACATTTTCAGTGCGGATAGTTCAGGATACAGGCAGGAAATTATTCTGGCAATAGACCAGTATAGAGATAAATTAGACAATCAGGACCCGGATAGAAACAGGATTAAAAACCGCCTCAGGCTGCTGCAGATGAAGGAAAGAGCTTATAAAAGCGAGAACCTGCCCGATATTGAACGGGAACTGTTGACAATGGCGGTGGACATCGAGGAGCCCACCTTAAGGATGCAGAGAAACATTTCGCTCATTATCCTTGCCTATACCCTTTTCGCATTTTTGAGTTTTGTTGTGCTCACCGCCACTGATGCCATCATACTTCCCAGTTTTAACATTCCCTATTCTGTGCTGCTGATGGGATTGATCGGCTGTTTGGTCAGTATGTTCGTGAAGCTTCCGAATATCAGGATCAGGGAACCCTTAAGCCATGATTCCATCCTTTGGTTTATTATCAGCCCGCCGGTCGCGGTTATCATGTCCGGTATTTTTTTTGGTATCGTACAGATCTTTCTCCCGGTCATTCAGGTTGAATTGTCCGACGAGTCATGGTTCTTCTGGATTCTGGCCTGGGTCGTCGGCTTTTTTAACTGGGTGTATTTGTATGAAAAAATAAGCGGCGGAATAAAAAAAAAGGTCGCAAAGCACAATGTTCTGCAATCTGAGAATTCCGGGTAGTCAAAGCCGAAAATAAAGCCAAGTTAAGGTAATTTGAAAAATGATCAAAGGTTTAGTCATATTTTCTGTATCGGTACTTTTTATTTTTTACCTGTTTGCTCCAGGTGCATTCGGAGAATGTATCGAAGGGAATTGCGCCGATGGGAAAGGCACCTACCTTTTCAGCGATAGTGAGAAATACACCGGTCAATTCAAGCAGGGGATGAAGCAGGGCCAGGGTCGATATGCCTATTCCAACGGCGATATTTATGTGGGCCAATTCAAGAACGATAAAAAAAGCGGGCTCGGAACTTACACCTATGCAAGCGGTGACACCTATACGGGTCAGTATAAGGATGACCTGAAGAACGGTCACGGAACTTACAACTTTTTCAACGGTGATAAGTATGTCGGTGATTTCAGAAATGACAAACGAAACGGTCGGGGCACTTACACTTATTCAGACGGTGGCAAGTATACGGGCGAATTCAAAGACAACCGGTTTAATGGTCGGGGAGTCTTCACCTATCCCAGCGGCAATAGATATGAGGGTCAGTTTAAGGACGGTCTGTACCATGGAAAAGGGACGTTTATTTTCAACAACGGCGAAAAATATGTAGGTGAGTTTAAAAAGGGCAAGCGCAGCGGCCGGGGCGAATATGTCTTTGCAGACGGTGAAGTCTATGTGGGAATTTTCCGGGATGGTAAGTTTATCGGAAATTCTTCGCCGTGATGGATTGCATTATCCACTGATAAATCGTTTTCGAATCCTTTCTCACGTTTTCCCATACTTTCTCTTCAAATCTTACACCAGGTTTCATTGCACTATTTTGAAAACCAAGTGAACTGTTGCGAACGTTTTTTTCAATCGCCAGGTAAGCGCTCGGTTACACCCAAACCGCATCAATTGTATACAAAATTCGATCTACCTGATAATATATAACGGTTGTCATAAATTGTTCCGTTAAGGGATCGTTTTTTAAATCCCCCTGTCCCCCTTTTTCAAAGGGGGGAGACGCTAAACAGGTTTTATCTTCGCCTCAATATATCTATATATCTCTGACACTCCGTTCGATGTTCCCCCTTTAATAAAGGGGGGTAGGGGGATTTAATATAATACGCAACCCGTTGTGTCTTCGACCCTTCGGATAGGGACGTTAATTTGAGAACGACTATTTTTGCATTATTATTTTCCGGATTAGGGGAACAGCCATGGTTTTTACCGTAAAAGATATACTCAGGCTGGAGGTGGCCCCGGCTCTGGGGTGCACCGAGCCGGTTGCAATTGCTCTGGGGGCTGCCGCCGCCGCTTCACTTTTGCAGGGACAACAGATCGAATCAATTGAGATCTGGGTTGACCCCAACATATACAAAAACGGAGTTGCCGTTTCAATTCCCGGCACGCCGGGTCTCAGCGGGCTCGATACGGCCGGTGCGCTCGGAGCCCTGGCCGGTGACCCCGGACTCAAGCTTGAAGTGCTGGAACCCATCGATGATGAGGATGTCGCTCGTGCACAGGCGTTTTTGCAGGAAAACCGAGTGAAGGTAAACCTGATTTCCGACCGGAAAGGCATCCTGATCAGAACGATCATTCAAAGCAAAGACGATACCGCCGAATCGGTGATACAGGACCTGCATGACAACATCGTTTCCCTGACACTGAACGATTCGGAAGTTTCCGACAGTCCGCTGCTGTCAGCCGGGGCAAAAGATGACGGGAAGAGCGATGTCAGCAAACTTGAAAATTGGTTACAAAAACTTTCCCTGTCCGAATTGTTGAACCTCACCGAGGATCTGGATTCAGAAGATATGGAATTTCTGGAGCAGGGTGTTCGCTTTAATTTAAAGCTGGCTGAATACGGCCTCAAGCACGGCTGCGGGCTGGGGATCGGCAAAACTCTGGATCGTCTCGCACGGCAGCGATTTATTCAGAGAGACATGATTCTGGCGGCAAGAATTCTCACCTCGGCTGCGTCGGATGCGCGAATGGCGGGTGTCAAGCTTCCGGCCATGAGTTCGGCCGGAAGCGGCAACCACGGCCTGACCGCGACATTGCCTATCTGGGCGGTCAAGGACTTTGTTGATTGCGACGACACAACAATTCTTGAAGCCGTTGGTCTCAGCCACATACTTACCGCCTACATTAAAGCCCATACCGGAAGACTATCCGCTGTGTGCGGCTGCTCAGTTGCAGCGGGCGCGGGCGCTAGCGCGGGTATAACCTATCTTCTCGGCGGCGATGTACAACACATCGCCGGGGCCATAATAAATTTAGCCCAGGATCTTGCCGGTGTCATATGCGACGGTGCAAAAGCAGGCTGTTCCTTGAAGCTGGCCACCGCTGCGGGTACAGCCGTGCAGGCAGCACTTTTTTCCCTGCAGGGGGTCCAGGTTCAGCCCACCGACGGAATTATCGGAATATCGCCGGAAAAAACCATGCAGAACCTGGGTACGCTGAGCACACAGGGGATGATCGAAACGGATCGAACCATATTGCAGATTATGCTGGAGAAACAGTTTTCTGGAGTATAAGCTTGCTCACCGCAGAGGCGCAAAGAATTTAGAATTAGCCACAGACCCACACAGACACACACAGACAAACTTTTTTGCCTGGATAGCCCCCCTCTCGCATGCTTCCACCCACGTTTCATCTTAATAAATGTTCTGCAAATTTTGTAGCCGCATCACCATGTCATAAATATCGGATTCGGCCCGTTTCAAAAATTCTTTCGGCGTAGAGGTCCGATCTTTATCAAAGGTTGACACCGTTCCGGCCAGCTTAACTGTCAGCGGTATGCCATTGACTTTATATTGCGGCTCATGAACGCATTTAAGTATCCGCCCCATGGCTTTTTTTGAAGCCTTTCCCGCGGTCATCGGCAGAACAGCCATAACTTTGCTATTATCCAGCAGACCGACGAAGTCCGCCTCCCTGAAAGCATTGGCAAGCTTCTCGAGCACAAGACCCATAACCGCATCATCGGGAATTTCCCCCGGGGACACCTTTTTATCGGGCGTGATCTTAAATATCGACAGCATCAGAATTGAAAAGGGTGTGTCATAGCGTTTCGAGCGGGCGATTTCTTTTTCCAGGATATGCAGGATTCGGTTGCGATTTAATACTCCCTTGGGCAAGGTGATATTAATCGACTCTTGAAGTTCGGCCAGTTCTTTTTGCGGGGTGGATGCTGATTCGCGCGCGCTGTCCAGCTCTGCTTGCTGTTCCTGCTCCTGGTCGACACCGTCTGCAGCAACGCCGGAAGCCGGGTTTTGGCGCAGAGTAGACCATTGCGACTCAAGTTTTTTTAAGGATTCATCAAAACGGTCGTTAAGCTGCCGGGCAACCTGGCGTATCACCCCGGTATCAATGTCTTTGTTATTTAATCCCTTCAAAAGTTTGTTTTCCACTTTGGCGATAATACCGCGCAGCTGTTTTTCCTCTGCCACACCGTGCTGTTCGGCAACGTCCAGTGTCATTTTGGAACTTACCCGTTCAACATAATCAACCAGAAGATCGGAAAGTACCTTATCATCACCGGTGCCTTTACGTATTTCAGAAGCCAGGTAAATCAGTTCCACAGCCCCCTTCGGGTTTTGGCTGATTTCACGGACCAGTTCATCTCCTGAAACGCCGATATCCTCGGCACTTTTCTCCAGAATGTTGGCCAGGCCTTCACTCTGCAGCTCTTTTTTTAATTCCTGGGTCAGCTGCAGAAATTCAGTCAGCGCCATTCCTTCTTCCAGCAGCGCGTTTTTGATTTTCGGCAGCATACGCTGGATTTCCTTTTGCTCCGGTATCAGGCGCCGCACAATCTGTGCCAGACGTTGAACCGATATCTTTCCCTGCTGGTATTCTTCCCTGATCAGCTGGACCAGGACATTGTCTGTGAGTTCATCAGCCTCATCGATGATCTGGGCCTCATTTTGAAATATGACCCCCTCTGCCTTCTGCGCTTCAATTCCTTTCAGCAGGTTGCGCTTCATGTCGAAGACCGCCTCTGCCAGCTGCTGCATGTTAAGCTGCTGATCACCACCTGTGGCGGTTTCAACCTCACTGCGGATTTTTTGCAAGTTTTGCGTTATAACCGATCCTGAACCGGCGGTTCCTGACACGCCATCTTTAGCGGTGGACACATCTGCATCAATCAGTTTTTGGGAAGCAGCTTGCGGATTATTGATAATCTGGCCGATGGACAATGACTTTTCCAGCTCTTCCATAAGAATGCTCTCGGCCATAACTTCCAGAGCCGTGTCTGAATCTGACCCACTACCGGATCCGGCTGCTTGGCTCTCCAGCACTTTGCGGTCGACCACTTCATCGTCGGCGGTAACCTTTTTATAAAAGACATGATTGATCTTGATGTGATTGACGCCTTGCTGAGCGCAGGCTTCCTTCATGGCATCGGCATCTATATACTTGGCAATATCGATAAATATACCTGTAAACGTTGTCAGCTCGTCTTCACCAAGGCCTTTATCAAAAGAAATTGAATTGATAGCGCCTTTTTTAAAATGAAAAAGCATCTTGGAGGTGTTGATACGCGGGTCCAGTTGCTCCTCTTCAATGAAAAACTGGTCCTGGTGCATGATCAGGACAACGGGGGTGCAGATATCCAGTCCCCGGCTAATAAATTTGTGAAATTCAGTTATAGACTGGATTGTAAACGGATGGTCGAGGTTATACATGGTCGACCGCGTAAACAGCATAGCGAACGCTCTTCCGATTCTGTTCGTAAGCTCTTTTGAGATTTGCGATTCTGCCATTTTAATACCCTTCCGTATTTGACCCGCGTAAACCGGAACAAAAAGGAAAAAAATATAAAATTAAGTAGCTAAGAACAATGATTTTGCCGGTAATCCTCCAGATCTTTTTTAAATTCTTCGCAGGCGGCATATCGTTGGGCCGGATCATGGGCAAGCGCTTTTTGAATGATCCGGTCCATATCTTCGGAAAGAGCAAGGTTGATCTCCGACGGCTTTTTCAGAAACAGACCTTCCTTTTTCAGCAGCTTGTGCTTCAGAAGTGCCGGTTTTGATTTAAAAGCCGGCAGCGGTAGTTCGGTAACGATCATCTGGAAAAGTATCGTGCCCATCGAGTAGATGTCGGCCCGCCCGTCAACGTCCCGCCCCATAATCTGTTCCGGGGCCATGTAAAGCGGGGTCCCATGAATGCTTGGTTTGCTGTCATCTTTTACCCGCAAAACCTGGACGATTCCAAAATCGGTAATAAGCGGCCTTTTTGAGTGTTTCTCAATTAAAATGTTTGCCGGCTTCATATCGCGGTGGACAATATCATTCCGGTGGGCATAATCGAGTGCATCCAGCACCTGGGTAATAACCGTCAGAGTTGTCGGCAAGGGCAGAATCCGCCTGGATGGTATAATATTTTTTTTAGCCACTTTTAAGTACTCGGAAAGCGGGTTGCCCTGAACCAGCTGCATGGTGAAATAAAGAAATTCATCCGTTTCACCCACCTCGTAGACCGGAATAATGTTGGGATGAGATAAAATGGCTGCGGCTTCGGCTTCCCGCTGAAAAAGTTCAGCGGTTTTGGGAGTCAGCAGATTCTTGGGCAGGATTTTTACCGCAATCTGGCGCTTCAATGTCCTTTGAAAGGCAATAAACACAATTGCCATCCCGCCACGGGCCAGCTCTTTGATGATGGTGGATGTCCCGACCTGCGTGCCGATCAAATGGTCTACTTTTAATGTGGCAATTGAGCTCATGATAGCAAGACTCGTTAATAACGTAACTGTTAAACTCAGCGGTCCTATTCGCTAAGAATGACCTATCTATGCCCATTTTCAGCAATGGAGTAGTGGAGTAATGCCATATTTAAAATAGAAGACAAAACCATGTACTCCATCACTCCAATACTCCATTACTCCCCTTCGGTGACGCCTCGAATAAACATACGGCTATTATTTCACGGTGAAGGGTTAAGTATCATTTAACGCCCTCTACTTGTTTTTTCATTTCATCATACCGGGCCTGATCAAAAGTGCCCAACTCCTGGGTGCGCATTTTCCAGGTATGAAGACAGATCTTTGCGTCAGTATAATTTTCATTCTGAATGGCGATTTCAATACACTTCAGGCTGTTGTCTATGGACTTTTCAATTATCTGTGTATTGTATTCGTCGTATTCCGCCTGTTTGAAAAGACCGGCCTCAATTGCATTGCTGCGCCAGACATTCAACGCAACCCGGGCCCCGTAGAACCCATCCCTTTCAATTGCGCGCTTAAGCCGCCAGAGACTATTATAGGCCGCAATTTTTAGCTGCTTGCGGGTGATTTCAGTCGGCTGCGGTTTTTCCGTGTCCGCCAAAGCGGAAACCTCAAGCAGGCATATCACAATGGTGATAATTACGACTGCCGGGTTCAGTTTTCTCAATAGTTTAATATCAAACTTTTCGATTTTCCCGGCAATATATTCAAACCACAACGGCACAAAATACACTAATACGCTCAAGCTGCGGTAAACTGCTCTTTTGTGCTCTGTGTGACTTTGTGGTTCAATCACTTTTCGGTTCCCATCTTCACGGATTAGGGTCTTTACCGGTGACGTTATTGTCACAACGTGTTGGGCCTGCTGTCAGTTGCCAAATTCCACCAGGTGCTCATAAATTGCCATCGCTGTCAGTTTCAGGATGCACGCCACCGGTATTGATATGATCATTCCGATAATTCCGGCCAGCTGGGCACCGACAATGATCACAATCACCACAACTACCGGGTGTAGATCAACAATTCTGGCAACCACGAGCGGAATGATCACAAAATTGTCGATCAGCTGCGCCACCGTATAAACCGCCACAACCGCCAGCACAGTCAAGCCGGAAGCGCCGGTGACCAGGGTCATCAATATCGCAGGGACCGCTCCTATGATTGGACCAATGTACGGAATCAGATTGGTCAATCCGGCAAAGGTACCCAGCAGAACGGCATACGGAAATCCGATCACGGCCAGACCGAGCCAGACCACGAGACAGACGATGCCTGCTTCAAGCAGCCTTGCCCGGATATATCCCCCTAATTGGGCATTCATCCGGTGTTTCAGGTTTAATGCCGGTTCAAACAGGTTGTTGGGGACAAGTTCTAATATTTTTTTGGCAGCCGCCTGCCCGTCCAGCACCATAAAAAATGCAAAAAAAGGCGCCAGGATCAGAACTGCCAGAGATGAGGAAGTGTATCGCGGCAAATCCTCGAACATCTGTCCCGACAGACCTGACAGGACCCGGTTGGCGGTTGCACTGACGTCCAATTGATACACACCGGACAGGATGGCATTGATCCTGGTTTCGGCGGTTATCAGAAGTTTGGATACACCGTCGATGAAGTGCGGCAGTTCGCTTCGAAGTGCTGAGACTTGCGCGGTAACCACCGGCAGCAAGAGATAGATCCCGGTGGCAAATAAAGCCGTAAGAAATAAGAACAAACCTGCCACCGCAACTTTTCTTGAAATTCCGGTACGTTCTGCAGCATTGACAACGGGCGCGAGAAGATAGCTGATCACAAACGCCAGGATGAATGACAGCAGAATGTTGTCGACTTTTAATATGATCAAAGCGCATAATACAATGATGCCGCCGACGGCAGCCGATTTAATGATCCGTTCTCTGTTATACATGCCGACAGTGTCCAACTGATTTATTCCGCCCGATTTCTTTTTAACTGTTCTTCCAGTACCGAAACCCGTTCTGTAGTTTCTCGCAAACGCCGCCCCAGCACTTCGCCCAGGCGCAACGTAATTTTGACCCCTGCAAGGGGATTTCGCTCCAGTATTTCGAGTAAATCCGGTTTAAAAAAGCCGATCAACTCCGTGGTTTCTGCCGCCTCAGCAGTTGCGCTCCGCCGTCCGTTTTCCTCAACCAGGGCCAGTTCGCCAAAAAAATCTCCCGAACCGAGCCGGGTGATAATGGTTTTTCCCGCTTCTTTATCCGCACCTCTATTGGCCTGCTGTGCGGAAATCGTGACCGATCCGCTTACAATAATATACATCCCGACACCGATTTCTCCCTGACGGAAGATGGTTTCATTACTGCTGTACTTACGCAGATGGACAATATTGCTGACGAATCTCAGTTGTTTGGATGTTAGGTCCTCAAACAAAATGTTTTCGCGTAAAATCGCATGAAGCGCTTTTTCCGGCGGTGTACGTTTGAACAGGTTTTTCCAGAGATAATCCGTCATGTTGTCCGCTTTTTAAGGTAACCGGTCGGATGTTTCCAGATCTTAAAAAACTCGTATAACCAATTAATTATAGTATATTTCTCTATTAAAATCAAAACTTAAAGGACATTTTAGTTCCGTCATTGCACCCCAGCGCTACCGGGAACGTTTACAAAAGGATTTTAATCACCACAAAGATCACTAATATCACAAAGGGGGCTGAGAATACCGCTTGAACGTAATTGCCAATATTTTTGTGCCCTTTGTGCCTTTGTGGTTATACCAGAAGCAGGATACAGGATGATTTGCAGAAGGGTTACGAAGAAGGAAAAAATAAGAAGATACGCCCGGATTTTGAAAAATGAAGGACCCCAAAATATAGAGGCCCCATGGGATTGAAAAAGTGCGTTATACCAGACCAACAACGTGCTTTTTTTATTTTTTGATTTTACTACGATAGCTGACTGTCACACCCAGTATTAATGGTTTTTTAAGTCTATTTCGGACCCCCAAAACGTTCTGTTTCCCGATTGACATATCCAGAGCATACATGTAACTTTGCCATATTCCATATAATGGCACAACTTTGATTTCGCTTAGAAATCTTCAATTTTCAGAGAGGTAAAAGCAATTAATATCGTTTTAAAAGACGACATGTGGACCGATTGATTAAAAGCTATGCTGAGAAGAGTTACTAAAAAAAGAATAACGAATGACTATCTATTGAAGTGTGTTATTGGATTAATTCTCGTTCTATTGATTGTCTTAGCTGGCTGCTCCACATTGGGCCCGTGGAAAAGGCCAGAGAGAGAGGCCGCCTTCTCTTTTATTGTTGTTTCGGACATACGCCAATTTACGGGGCCACAATATAAATCTTCGCAATACTTTCCGGGCGCCTGCGAATCAATTCGAAAAACAGGTAAGGGATCATTCATGGTGAGCCCTGGAGATATTGATCCCCCACAGCATGTCTTTGAAACAGTTCGAGAAGTTCTGGGAGAGGAATATCCTTGGTATCCTGTTGTTGGGAATCATGAAGCTGAAACACCAGAAGACATGGCATGGTTGAGGGAGTGGGGGAGAAACGAGATTTCCAATCTTGTCCGTAGAGGACCTGAAAACGGTGAAGAAACAACGTACTCGTTTGATTACGGGGCCGTCCACTTGGTGGTCATCAATCAGTATTATGATGGCAAGTCAGATATAGGGGCCGATGGAGATATCTGTGAGGCTCTCTATAGCTGGTTAGAGAACGACTTGACAGCAAACTCCAAACCGTTCGTTTTTGTGTTTGGTCATGAACCGATAGTATCAATCCCTGATTTTGATAATGGGCGGCATCGACATAAAGGAGATAATCTGGATGCTCATCCGGAAAACAATCATCGCTTCCAGAAGCTCCTTCGTAAGCACAAAGCTACAGCATATATCTGTGGTCACACCCACAATTTTTCTTTTGCAAAAATCAATGATATATGGCAACTCGATGCAGGACATGGTCGTGGAATCGGTGACAAAGGCGCACGAAGTACTTTTCTCAGAATATCCGTTGGCAATAATACATGTTGGGCCGAAGTATATCGTAATAGTGGGAATGGTGGACCGTATTCTTTGACACATACAATTGTGTTGGATTAAACCTTATAACAGAGGCTACACAGCGGTGTAGATTACGTTGCCTCTGCATCCCACCGATAAACATCAATTCAAGATTCCGTCTTAAAACTTCAATACAGACCATCCTAATGATAGTTGCAATTTCGATTTGAAGAAATCATCAATCCAAGACCTGTGGTTACTGCTACCTGAATTTAAGGAACCGATAATTATGACATCAAAAGCTTCACTAACTACTGAAGTCATCTCGCAAGCTGAATCGTATGATGGAATCCGAGCCGGAATTGTCCGTTTAAAAGACGTTTTGAAAGGCCCTTCATATCAAGCTACTCCAGAAGGTCCGAGAAGCACAATCCAGTTGGACGCTGTTCCGATTGATAATTGGCCGGCGGAGACCCAAACAGTGTTGATATTGGGTTTGAATCATTTAGAAAAAAACCCTCGTTTAGACTATTGGGAACGAGGCGATACTTTGGGCAATAGGCGTCTTAGGGAAATATCAGAGTTGCTGAGACAGTGGCTCCGAGAAAAATACGATTTAGCCGCTCAACCTCTACCATATCATGTGGAAAAGGGTGGACTATTTCTGAAAGACGCTGCTGTTTTATCTGGAATTGGTATCATAGGTCGAAATAATCTGTTATTACATCCGGAGTGGGGACCAAGAATCAGGCTTCGTTCTATTCTGCTGGAGGGAGATTTCCAAACGACAGAAGCACTCGAAGGATTTACTCCATGTGAAACCTGTAAGGTGTTTTGCCAAAAAGCCTGTCCAATGAAAGCTTTTTCTCAAGGAAAATATAGTAGGTCAATCTGCGTTAAGCAGATAAATGCTGACGTGGAAAATAAAGTTCCCGATGGCGAAATCGGAGAAAATGGGAAACGCAATTTGGTGATTAAATATTGCCGTGCTTGTGAATTGTCTTGTCCGGTAGGAGCTTAAAAGTTTTAGCTTAATCCGCTATTACCAGTATGAATTGTCTGAAATCCTGTGATACTCGAAACGTATCTTCAAAAAATTTCTTAAAAAGGCGACCGGGCATACTGGCAAGTAACCCCTCGTTTTGAATATCACGATTTATAAGGGGTACTCTCATAATCTGTCGAATAATCTCTATATGTATGCCGGCCCAAGATTTATGTTTACTGATGAGGAATCCAGCGATATATCTAGCAGTGGAAGCCGCTATGAAAGAGACCGCAGCGGCAGATACATTATGCTGACACTCGGATTCAAATAACTGGACAATCGGTGTGCAGATCGGTATAACATTTTAAGTTATTCAGCACCTGCAGGCAGAGTTTAAAGCAGTGGTGTAAGAACGCTCGCCACATCCTCCTTTTCTCTATTCAAAGGGATTATATGAAGAAAACCCTGAAAGCTTTTGACAGGATGGCAAGAAACCACAGGTATTGAAATCCAACAGATTTTTAGCTGATCCATTGCATATCTACAATTTGAAAAAAGTTGTAATATTGGGGGGGTAGATTTTTTATGCTTCCCCGGTGATACATTATATAATTAATATTATTCTATTATTATGATATAATTACAAAGGATCGAAGATAAAATGAGGATTAAAGATGTCCTCTTGGGAACTACCGTTCTTGCTCTCGTGCTTTCCGTTCCCGCAGGCGGTGCCGCAGAGGCGGATCCGTCCTTCAGGATGAACGAGTGTGCAAAGATCGCCGACGAAGCAGAGCGGCTCAAGTGCTTCGATGAATTTTCAGGCCGCGGCTCGACGGAGAGCCTTCAGGTTCCGGAGGAGGACACCGAGGAACCGGCAGAAAAAGTAGCGCCCTCTTACCTGTCTCGGCTCTGGGAGCTGGACAAGGAATCACGGCGCAGGAAATTCCCCGTCACGCCTTACAGGTCTAATTACATCCTGCCCGTTACTTACAACAGCACGCCGAACGAAGGGCCCATCCAGGAAGCCGATCCAGACAAGGAAGTGCAAAATTACGAGGTCAAGTTCCAGATCAGTTTCAAGATCAAACTCTGGCAGGACGTTTTGGGCAAAAACATGGACCTCTGGGTCGGGTACACTCAGCTTTCTTTCTGGCAGTTGTACAATACCGAGGACTCTTCACCGTTCCGGGAAACCAATTATGAGCCTGAACTTCTGCTCAACTTCCGTACGGATTACCATCTCCTGGGCCTCAGGGGCCGCTACGTCAATATAGGTTTCAATCACCAGTCCAACGGCCGTGCCGAACCGCTATCCAGGAGCTGGAACCGCCTAGTGGCGAACTTCGGCTTCGAGAGGGACAACTTTATTTTCATCCTCAATACCTGGTACCGCATCCCCGAGGAGGAAGAGGACGACGACAATCCTAATATCGAGGATTATCTGGGTTACGGGCAGGTCAACTTC
>DAOVBC010000286.1 GCA_030670715.1 Deltaproteobacteria bacterium
AAACTCATGCATAAGGGATCGTAAAGAAAGAACAGACAAAGGGGCATTAAATCAATAAGTTTTGAGTATAACAGGTGTTGTAACAATCATGAAACTAACAACTACCCGTTGTTCTTTCTTAACGATCCCTAAACCATTCAAACAGTGCCCGGTGATGTGCGGATAACCCATTCCGCTCTAATAGAGGCTTAGCGATAGAAACTCCCCGACCCCTCGGTTAAATGAGCTTTATTAGAATATCAGGGTGGCTATTAACGGGCGAGGATACCGTAACCCGGATATTTCATTATTCATTATGGAAAATTCGCCAAATGTCAAGCTTTCCTATTTCAGACTATCGTGGGCCGGTGACAGTATTTCAGATTTTGACAACTCGCCTTTCAATATTATACAGAACGACATAAATCATTGCGCATACATACACAGCGTTCAGCTTGTTTGACCTTATATGGTAACTTTAATATTAACAATTCAAAGGGCGAATACGCATTTTATTAAGACGCTGTGTATAATTTGTTCAAAAGACAATCTCCCCCTCTGCAAAGGGGATCGGGGTGATTTTAAAGAGCATGAGAGCATCTATCATTTTCGTCATATTGATGAGTATGGTTATCGTGCTGCCTGCCGGTGCAGTCAGCGTAAAGCATGATTTGCGCATATCGCTCGATCCCTCCGGAAGCAGACTCGACGGCCTGGATGTAATGGATATTCAGCCGGAGGGAGCCGCTGAGCTTTCTTTTGCGCTGACCGGTTCGGCCTCGGATATTCGGGTAACGCTTAACGACAGGCCGGCCCCCTTCGATGTTCGACGCTCAGGACTTCGATTGGCCCTTAAGACCGCGGAGCGGAAGGGATTGATCCGGGTCACGATCAAATATGCTGCTGTTTTTGATGACCCGATACCACTCATGCCGGTTAACACGGACAATCCCGGATTTGGCGTCACGGGAACTATTAACGAAAAGGGCACATTTTTGCTATCCGGCGCCGGCTGGTATCCTCATATCGAGGCGGACAGCGCTGCGTACCGTATACGCGTTCGGGCCCCTGCGGGGGTTATTGCAGTCACAGCCGGCCGTTCTCTGGGGCACGAGACAAAAGACGGATTTACCATATCCAACTGGCAGATCGACCATCCCGTGCGCGGGGTTTCTCTTTCGGCCGCCCGATATCAGGTGGAGGAGAGAACAGTCGGAAAAGTGACGGCCGCCACCTATTTCTATTCGGAATCCAGGCATCTCTCAGCCCGATACCTTGATGCGATTGGCAGGTATCTGCAACTTTACGCAGACCTTTTTGGTCCGTATCCGTTTGCAAAATTCGCTGTTGTAGAAAATTTTTTCCCCACCGGATACGGTTTTCCATCCTACACGCTGCTGGGCAGCCGGGTGTTGGCCCTGCCTTTTATCGTGCGCACAAGTCTGGGCCATGAAATCGCCCACTGCTGGTGGGGGAACGGGGTTTATGTAGACTATGCAAAGGGGAACTGGTCTGAGGGACTTACCACATACGTGGCCGATTATCTATACAAAGAGATGATCTCGGCAGATAAAGCCCGTAAATATCGACGGCAGATATTGCGAAATTATGCCACACTGGTTGGCCCTGGCAGCGATTTTCCGTTGAGCCGTTTTCAAAGCCGCCATAACCCGGCAAGCCGGGCGATCGGTTACGATAAAAGCGCCATGGTTTTCCACATGCTCAGGCAGCAGCTGGGTGACGAGGCCTTCTGGGGCGCATTGCGAGATGTTTTCCAAAATCGACTGTTCAAGGTTGTTTCATGGAATGACTTTCGCATAGCCTTTGAGCGCAGCGGTAATGTACACTTAAAAAAATATTTTGGACAGTGGGTTGAGCGCAGCGGTGCCCCGCAGCTGGCTTTCGATGATATTGTTTCCGAACGCAACGGCAGAGGATGGATTGTCAAAGGTCGTATTGTCCAACAAAGGCCCTATTTTAATCTTCCGGCCGAACTGTTGCTTCTGGCTGACGGGAAGGCGATAAGCGAAGAAATTAACATATCGGGCCGGGAGACGCGATTCGAGATGCACTGTGACGGGCAGCCGGAAAAACTCACCCTTGATCCGGATGTTGACGTCTTCAGGAGATTGGAGTCAAATGAAATTCCGCCTGCGGTGAACTCCATCAAAGGTGCTTCCTCTGTTCTGGTTGTGATGTCCGATGATCTGAAAGCCGAGGTAAAAGAAGCGGCCGAAACCCTGTTGCGATCCCTGGGCCTTAACACGTTCCGGTTGATTCCGGAAGGTCGGGTGGACCATGCAGCCCTGACGGAAAATGATCTGCTTTTTGTCGGTTTGCCGCAACGCGCTGAACTTGCTGCAGGCCTGAGTGGACAGATACCACTCAACCGGAAATCATTTGTTTTAAACGGTTCGGAATTTAACGACCCGGCAGATACATTTTTCGGCGTCTTTGAGCATCCCTGGGCAAAAAAAGGGACTGCGGCACTGTTTTTGCCTCTCTCATCACAATATGCAAAGATCGTCGCTCGCAAGATCACCCACTACGGCAAGTACAGCTATCTGGCTTTTCACGGGGGGCAAAATCGTGCCAAGGGGACCTGGCCTGTTTTAAAGTCACCGCTGATTTACCGGTGGCCGAAATAAGGACACCAGGGGGGCTTTAGTCATTTTTACCAGAAAAAACACTAGATGGGTTTCTACGGAACTATGATGAAGAAATTACCGGTAATACTTTTCACACTGACTCTGACCGCACTGGTTAACAGCTGTTCTGCGAATGAAAAATATATCGAGCCCCGATTCTTCGATGTGAATCAAGGCAGAGAAGCCGACGCCTCCCAGGTACTGCCGCGTCTCCAGGAAAGTCGGCTGGTTCTGGTGGGTGAACACCATACCGATATGGACCATCACGCAGCCCAGCTGCAGGTTGTCCAAATGCTGCACAAAGCCGGAGCAGATGTTACTATCGGCATGGAAATGTTCAGCAGTGACAGCCAACAAGCCCTCAACCGCTGGGTATCCGGGGAGATCGGTGATGCGGAGTTTCAAAAAATATACTATAACAACTGGAATTTCCCCTGGTCTCTTTACAGCAGTATTTTTGAATATGCCCGTGATAAAAAAATTCCCATCGTGGGTCTGAACGTACCCCGGAAAATTACCCGCCAGGTGGCCCGCCAGGGTTTTCAGTCCTTATCTGAAACTCAAAAGGAAAAACTCTCCCATATCACCTGCCGGGTGGACAAAGAATACATGGAGTATATCAGAAAGGCTTACGGGGGGCATGCCCACGGGAATTTGAACTTTATTTACTTCTGTGAAGCCCAGCTGGTCTGGGACAGTGCTATGGCCGATAATGCGCTTCGCTATCTGAACTCAAACCCGGATACCGTTATGGTTATTCTCGCAGGGACAGGACACGTCCGCAAGCAAGCGATTCCGGCAAAAATCCGCAGCCGTTCCGACATGCCATACACGGTCATACTGCCCGAAGTGCCTGGCCATATTGAAAAAAGCACGGTGAACCGTAAAGATGCGGATTATATTTTTATGGAGTGACCTGCATGAATATAAAAGCATAAATTTGAAACCACGAATGAACACGAATGGTCACGAATAGAAAATATATTTTTATAACCAGAGTTGATGCTTAATGTGTTTGGTCTCTTCGTGTTATAGTGGTTGTCAAAAAAACGTTCCGGTATTCCAACGTTTTTTT
>DAOVBC010000211.1 GCA_030670715.1 Deltaproteobacteria bacterium
GCCTTGTTTTTATTGCCGTTGGCAACTTCCAGCGCTTTAATAAGGTAGGCACGTTCAATTTCTTCCATGATGCTGTCCAGGGCAACTCCCTGAGCAACTTCATCCAGGTCGAAACGCCGGTCCTTGACACCCTCGATCCAGCGGCGTTTGTGTATGGACAGCGCCAGGCTGTCGGGAAGGAGAATATTGGTGGTGGAAAGCGCGACGCTGCGTTCCATCAGGTTTTCCAGTTCGCGAATATTGCCCGGAAAATCATATTTGTTCAGCATGTCGATGGCATAGGAGGATATTTTGGTGATCTTTTTACCCATTTCACGGGCATATTTGTCCAGAAAGTGCTGGGCCAGGGTCCGCAGATCGCCTTTTCTTTCCCTCAGCGGCGGCAGTTTAATCTCGATTACATTCAGGCGGTAGAAAAGGTCCTCCCTGAAATTACCGGTGATGACCTCTTTTTCCAGCTGCTTGTTCGTTGCGGCAATGATACGGATGTCGACCGATACATCTTCGCTACCGCCCACGGCTCTAAACGTTTTTTCCTGAATGGCCCGCAGCAGTTTGACCTGAATCGGTACGCTCAGTTCTCCGATTTCATCCAGAAAAATTGTCCCCTGGTCGGCAATTTCAAAAAGCCCCTTTTTGTCACTGGTGGCGCCGGTAAACGATCCTTTTTTATGGCCGAACAGCTCGCTTTCCATTAACGTTTCAGGGATGCCGCCGCAGTTGATCACCACAAAAGATCTGTCCCGCCGTTCACTCTCATTGTGGATAGCCCGTGCGATCAGCTCTTTTCCGGTACCGCTTTCTCCGGTAATCAGAATATTGGTCCGGGTCTGCGCGACCTGGCGGATCATTTTGTAAATGTGGAGCATACCCGGACTGTTGCCGACGATCAGATCAAAATGCAGGTTCTTTTTCAGCTCATCATCGATAATCACTTTTTCATGCTCGAGGGTTCTCAGGTCCAGCGCTTTAGCAATCGTCTGTTTCAGCTCTTCATTGTCAAATGGCTTGGGCACATAATCATAAGCACCTTCATTCATTGCCTCGACCGCGGTTTCAGTGGTGGCAAAGGCCGATATCATGATAACCGTCGTCTGGGGTTGCTTCTTTCTGGCGGCCCTTAACACATCCAGACCGATCATGTCGCCCAGTTTGATATCACACAGCATAAGGTCATAACGGTTTTTTCCCAGCAGCGAAATGGCCTGGGAACCGCTATCGGCCAGTGAGACCCGGTATCCTTCTTTTTTGAGCATAAATTCGAGTACTTCCCGCATGCTCAACTCGTCGTCGACAATCAAAATATGTTGACCATTGCCCGTCATGATATTAGTACCTTTATCATTGAAGAGTGAAGAGTGAAGAATGGTTATATTTTTGATGGGACACGGATGAACACAGATTGGCAGGATTAATAATATTATCTGTGTTGATCTGTGTTAATCTGTGTCCCATAAAGATTGTAGATGGCGTGTTTCCCATTATTATTATTTTAATATCCGGCCGATCCGGTTCCACCTGACACCGAAATTATCCTTGTCCCAGGACCAGTATATTATAAATGCTTTACCGCTGACTGCCTTTAAGTCGACAAAGCCCCAGAAACGGCTGTCATAACTTTGATCCCGGTTGTCGCCCATGACAAAAAGCTTGTTTTCAGGAACCGTCTTCGGACCGAAATTGTCCCGTGCCTGCACACCTTTCGGAAAAGTATGCGGATCCGTCCGCACAGCATAGCTTTCATCCACCGGTCTGTTATTGACGTAGATCTTTTTATCGCGCCCCTCAACAACATCACCGGCTACACCGACGACACGCTTAATGAAATCCTTTTCGGGTTCAACGGGGAATTTAAAGACGACGATATCGCCCCGCCGTGGTTTCTTTACGGAAACGATTATTTTTTGCAAAAACGGGAGTTTAACCCCGTAAACAAACTTGTTTACCAGAATGTGGTCTCCAATCTGCAGGGTCTGTTTCATGGATCCCGAAGGAATTTTAAATGCCTGGACCACAAACGTCCGAATAAACAAAGCCAGAAGAACGGCTACGAGAATGGCTTCGATGTTTTCCCGCAGCCGGCTTTTTTCTTTTATCTGTGTTTCTTTATCCAGTGTTTCGGTTGCCTTCAATGTGTATAGCGCCTTCCATTTTTTCGTCTTAGAAGATCTGGATTTTAACCTGTACAAAGACTCTTTACTCGACCCAAAACAAATACTCCGCGCTGTATTAGGATCGTCCTGCTTGCAGCAGGACTAGAGGAGTACTACGCGCAGTCCCTGTGCTCCGTTTGAGGAGCGCTTCGCCCGCCTGCCTCGCCTGAGCGGCTCGCGATGGCGGGCAGTCTTAAGGCAATAACCATCTGCCGATTGCCCTTGAGATCAAGGCCGCAGGCCGGTCCTATAGTCCCGCGCAGCGGGACGATCCTCAAAGCCCGAGGGGCTGATCCTCAAGGACCGGAGGGCCGATCCTGCTTTATTTTAGCCCATCATCAGCAGTGCAATCCTGAGAATTATGTTGCCCATTACCCCCGCCAGCACATCGTCCATTACAACACCGATACCGCCGCCCAGCCGACGTTCAAGGGCCCTAACAGGAAACGGTTTTATAATGTCCAGCAAACGGAAAACGATAAATCCGGCGCCAGCGGTAAACAGGTTAAAGGGCAGTCCGACGAGAGTGACCATCATGCCGGCCATTTCATCAATAACGATACATCCGGGGTCCTCTTTCTTCAGGATCTTTTCTGCGGTGTGGGAGATCCATACGGCACCTGCGATAAATATTACCGTGATAAAAACGGCCCACCCCGTATATATACCGGACAAAATAAAGCAAAGCAAGAGCCCAAAAAAAGAACCGAATGTGCCGGGAGCAAACGGAATTTTCCCCAGGTAACATCCGGTCGCTACAAACATGACGGCAGTATCCTTAAATTTCATGGCCGCTGTCTATAATCTGGCACGCTTTTTGTCAAGCATCAAGAAAGAGATGAACAGTTGCGAGTTACGAGTTGCGGGTTGCGGGCTGTCTATCCACAGAGATTCTATTATATATTTCTTCCCCCCTGGGCTCTGTGAGCTCGGTGATGAAAACGGCTCATCGCTATGCGCCATACGCTTTGCGATTTAACATCGCTTATCAGCTGTCTTTTCCAGCGGTTTCTTTAATAATACCCTCATAAACCTCTCTGATGGGAATGTTCTTTTCATTTGCGATCTGCCGGCAGATTTCGTATTCGGGTACAATTCGGTATGTTCCATCCGGATTTTTGATCTGCTTCACCAGAATTTCACCAAAGGTGGTCTTCAGCTGAATCTGTTTCCGTTCCAGGGTTTGTCGCTGAACTTCATAATACCTTATTCCGGCGGTAGTGGTCTCCGTCAATATGCGCCGGGCAATGGCTTCTTTGCTGTTTGCCCGACAGAGCACCTGGATCATGGTCCCAGGTCTGTTTTTCTTCATGAAGATCGGCACCCAGTAAACATCAAGGGCACCGTCTTCGAACAGACGATCCATGATGAACCCGAAAATTTCGGGATTCATATCATCGATGCAGGTTTCAACCATCACAACCGTCTCAGCGGACGGTGCCGGAACGTCGCCGTTAACAATTCGCAGCAGATTCGGAGTGGATTCCAGGTCCCTGCGACCGGCGCCATAGCCGATTTTCCGGACCTTCATCATCGGCATCGGCCCGAACGATTCCGCCAGGGCGGTGACAATAGCCGCACCGGTAGGCGTCACCAGTTCCCTGTCGATCCCCGAGCCGTAAACCGGTACATCGGTTAATATGGCCAGGGTGGCCGGCGCCGGTACCGGAAGGCTTCCGTGACCGGAAGAAACAAATCCTGTACCGAGAGGAATTTTTGAAGCCATCACTTTTTTTATGCCCAAATATTCAACCCCCAGAGCAGTGCCCAGAATATCCACCAGGGCGTCTACTCCGCCAACTTCATGAAAATGTACTTCCGCTTTGGGACAACCGTGTATGCGGGCTTCGGCATCGGCAATCCGCTCGAACATATCCAATCCGGTTTTTTTTACAAAGTCGGACAGGCGACTGCTCTCTATCAACCTGTTGATATCATAGTAATTTCTTGATACTCTTCCGTCATTCACCCGCACCCGGACCCGCTGGCCCGTAATCCCATGTCGCTTGACCGGTTCGACACTTAAATCGAAGCCGGACAGCGGCACATCTTGCCGGAGTGTTTCCTGCAGCCATTGCACCGGTACCCCCAGATCGAAGAGTGCGCCCAGCGTCATGTCGCCGCTGATACCTGAAAAGCAGTCGAAATAAGCAATCATCTGTTTTGTCCTGATGGGTTTTAGAATCGATCATCTCGTATTCAAGAACAAAAGCGTAGTGAATATAAGATAGATAGTCGATTTTGGATATTCGATACACAATGTGCGATACACAATACTCTACACAAGAATAAGAACCTTGTTCGGACAACTAACCATGAACAACCAACAACTAACATCGGCAAAATAGTTCTCTAATGAACATTTGGGTATACCAATGCCCCACTTTCCTTTATAAATTACTCAAGTATCGGTGAATGCCAGCTATAAAGTTGTTGACATATCTGACAGTGCATATATTATGAGACCCTTGAAAAAAGCCCTCTTTTGCACTATCCCAGCGTCAGGTGCCGTGAAACAAATGCCCTGGGGGTGCTCAAATTTTAATCCTCGAAATACTCCGTGTATGTCTGCCTGCCCCGTAGGTCCGGCAGATCGTACAGGGGTGGTTAAAATTTTCGCCTTCCTTGACCTTGGGTAAAACTGAACATTTTCAAAGGTCTCATTAAATGTATTCCTTGATAACGGAAGTGCGCAGCTTTCTGGTGACGCTCCCGGACTTCAAATCCGGTGTGGGGCGCTAAAACCGTCCCGGGTGGGTTCGATTCCCATGCACTTCCGCCACATCTCTATTAATAACTTTAACAGTCACCATTATTGTCAAGTTTC
>DAOVBC010000290.1 GCA_030670715.1 Deltaproteobacteria bacterium
AATCTCATAGAAAGAGCGGTTACGGGAGGATTCAAACCGGATGTTGTCAAAAATAAAAAACTCCGCCTCCGGACCGATATAGGCGGTATCCCCGATGCCGGTGCTTTTCAGGTAAGCTTCCGCTTTGGTGGCGATATGGCGTGGATCCCGGCTGTAGGGTTCCCGCGTCACCGGATCAACGATGTTGCAGATCAGGCATAACGTCGGATCTGCGAAAAAGGGATCCATTTTGGCGGTTCCCGCATCAGGGATCACGAGCATGTCACTGGCATGGATCGGCTGCCACCCCCGAATACTGGATCCGTCAAATCCGAACCCGTCTTCAAAGCTCGATTCCTCCAGCTCGCTGATCGGTACTGAAAAATGCTGCCACAGGCCCGGAAAGTCCATAAAACGCAGGTCAACAATTTTCGCCCCATTTTCTTTTGCCATTTCCAATACTTCTTTTGGTGTCATTTGCTATCCTCCTTCAGGTTTAATATTTATGATGTTGCAAATCTTACATTTTTAGAATGTGAGAACCGGTCAAGCAGTGTAACGAATGAACCGGGGATACGGAGAAGCGGAGATACGGGGCAAAAGAAACTAACCGCCGGTATACTCTTTTGATTGTACTCATTAAATATCTCGTGCTGAAAGAAACAAACATCGTGTTTTGCCTCTTTGATCCGTTATATTTACTTTCCTTTTCTCCGTCTCTCCGTTTCACCGATACAAATGTTTCTAAATTGCGTCCCTGCCGGTTTCACCGGTTCGCACTCGGACGGCCTCTTCCACCGGGGTGACAAAAATCTTACCGTCCCCGATCTTGCCGGTGTTGGCGGCTTCCCTGATTTTTTCCACCACCTCGTCCACCCGTTCGGCTTCCACCACGATTTCAATTTTAATTTTTGGGATAAAATCAACGATGTATTCGGCACCCCTGTAAATTTCCTTGTGACCTTTTTGACGTCCGTAGCCTTTCACCTCGCTGATAGTCATTCCCTGGATACCGATTTCATTCAACGCCTCCTTGACGTCATCAAGCTTGAAGGGCTTGATGATGGCATCAATTTTTTTCATGTCCTAATCTCCTTTTTTCAACAGTCGTTTTTCGATTGTAGACTTTATTTCGTCAACCCGTTCCGGTGAATCGATTTTCTGGCCGTTAAAGTCCCTCACATAAAATACGTCGACGACCTGGTCCACCTTGGTGGCGATTTTTGCCACCCAGATGTCGAGCTGACAGCAAAACAACGCGTCCGTTACATGGAACAGCAAACCGGGATAGTCATAGGCAAACACTTCGACAATGGTGAAAAAACTCGACGTACTGTTGTCAACAACGATACGGTGCGGCCGGCTGGCAGGCATGGATTTTTTCCGCCTGTGTCCGAAAACCCGTTTGCGGAGCGCGGCGGACAGATCCAGACGGTCTGCCAGGGCATCGCCGAGGTTTTGTTCCGCCCGGGCCCAGCGATCCTCCTCAAAAATTTGATCCGGCGGCGGTTTGACTTCGAAAATATCAACGGCAATTTTATTGCGCCAGGTAAAGATCTGGGCATCGATGATGTCTATACTGTTCAGCGTGAACACGCCGGCAATTTTTGAAAAAAGGCCCGGCCGGTCTTTGGCACAAATTTTCACCGTCCGGGTTTGCGAACCGGCAGTGCGGGTGATGTTCCAGACAAAATCCCCGCTGCCAAGCTTTTGATAGCGGCCGATATCTTCCACTATCTGATCGGTGGTGGCATACAGCAGATAACGGGGAGAAAGCACATCAAAAAGCGCAGCCAGTTCATCGCGGTCCTGGCGGGATTTCACTGAAGCCAGAACTTTCCCCTTTTTTTTCTCTATGCGCTGTACCGTTTCCTGCGTGGCCAGTTCGCCTTTTTCAAGAATGTTCAACACCTTTAAAAAAAGATCCCGCAGCAAGGTGGCCGTCCAGTCGTTCCATGCCTTCGGACCCGTTGCCATGGAATCCGCAACGGTCAGCAGATAAAGCATTTTCAGCCTTTCGGCATCCCTGATTTCCCGGGCGCAGAAAATCGCCGTTTCCTCATCATGGATGTCCCTCCGGGTGGCGATTTTGACAAGAAACAGGTGATTTTCCACCAGAAAGGCCACGGTGTCGATGTCTTGCGGCTGAAGCGCTTTGGCTTCAAGAATAGAACGCACCAGGCGGGCGCCGCTTTTTGAGTGACTTTGCCCGGGTTGTCCTTTGCCGATGTCATGAAGCAGGGCGGCCCACAACAGCAGCTTGCATCCCTTAAGCTCCCTGTAGAGCTTTGCACAAAGCGGATCCTGACAGGATTCATCACCTGAGCCGAAGTTTTTTATTACCTGAACCGTTCGCAGCAGATGCTTGTCCACCGGGTACAAATGATATTCGTCATACTGGATGCGGTTAACCACTGCATGCAATTCAGGAATAAACTGCACCAGAAAGCCGGTGTTGAGCATTTCCTTGAGGACATTGAAAGTCGGTTCCGGTGCCAGCAGTATTCGTTCAAAAGAGGCCACCGTCCCGGTAGAACGTACAAATTCTTGATCTGCAAGATGGAGAAATTCTCTGACGATTCTTTTGGCTTCGGCGCTCAGGGGTAATTTCAGCCTGAGGCTTTCTTCGAAGATGTTGATCAAAAGATTCGGATTGCCGATCAGATGAGTGGGTGTTGTAAAATTGAGCGTGTCCCGTTTTACGACCAAACCTTCCACAGCGGTATTTTTATCGGGTATTTTCCGGGGCCTTCCCCTGGTTGCATAACCCAGTTCATACAGAAACATGAGGTGCTGCTGTTTGATAAATTCCATTTGACCCTGCAGCGCCCCCAGAAACTCTTCCACCGGCTGCTGTCCGTTTGTCGCTTGAAAGCCTAACGTTTCCGCCAGCTTGAGCTGGTTTTCAAAGTGAAGCTGATCACATTTTCGGCCGCATAGAAGATGAAGCCGGTTGCGTACATCCCAGATGAAGGCAAGCGCCCGGGTCAGGCTCTGATATTCGTCATGTGAAAGACGGCCAAGATAGTCGAGATCTCGGGGTTGCTGCAACTGAAATTTAATACGGGCCAGCCACAGCATCGTGTGATAATCTCGCAGTCCCCCCTGGCCTTCTTTCAGATTGGGTTCGAGCCGATAGGTGGAATCTCCGTAGTGGCGATGGCGCTCTTCATTGCCTTCGATCAGCCAGCGGATGATTTTACGGGACCGGCGGGCAAGCACTTTTTGGTACAATTGTTCCATAAGTTCGGAATAAAGAATGGACATCCCGCACAGGAAACGGGCGTCCAGCAAAGGCGTCAGGATATCAAACTCCTTGCCGGACAGGATGATACATTCTTTCAAAGACCGGGTGGCATAGCCGACTTCCAATCCGATGTCCCACAAAGGGTATACGATTTCGCGGATAAGGCCCTCGGCAGCGTCAGGAACACTCTTTTGAAACAGAAACAGCAGGTCAATATCTGAGTGAACGCACTGTTCAGCACGACCGTAGCCGCCCAGAGCGATAAAAACGTACGGGTTTTTGTCAATTCTCATACTGGGGCCCACCATGCTGGTCTCAAATCTTTCGCGGAAATACGCATCCAGAATCCGGGTGTGCTGCTGCAG
>DAOVBC010000266.1 GCA_030670715.1 Deltaproteobacteria bacterium
AACTTTTTCTTCTCGATTATCAGGACCTGAAACTGCTGCCGTGCCAGCAAATATCCGAGAAGGGCACCGGCGGGTCCGGCACCAACGATGATGACGTCATGGCTTTTGTGCTTCTGCATACACTCTATCAAGCTCTTCCCGATTCAGGACGCTGATCGTTACAGGACACTTCAGAAAAAATGTGGAACGAACAAATTTTCGGATGACATCGACAAAATGATCGTAATTTTCGAAGTCGCTTTTTAGGTACTGTTGCAGTGCTTTATGACGGCCATTAGAAAAATGAAAGAACGAATAGCGATCTTCTGTTTCAAAAAAACCGGAATATCCATGACCGTATTTTTTTAAAGCGATGACTTTCATGGCAAATGGTCGAGCGATACTCTTGAGATATTCGGGTTAAAGCTGTTTTAAGATTTAGAAAACATGACGGGATAAGTCAATGCAAAGCAAGTGTTTTTGAAACGGCAATGGAATTATAGAATAGACAGGGAAAATGGCAGGTTCTGTGGAGTTCCCGCCTCAGTAGGCGGACATCCCCCGGCAATTCAACACAGATATGTTATATTCAGCCGGTTGTCAACAGTTCCCTTTAGCCATGCCCCTCCCTCGGGGCTATCGATAACTTTTCCTTGTAAATCCCTTTCGTTTCCAATAATCATATTTTATGCTCGGGGCTGTAATTTCACGCCTTTAACGGTCACTAAACTTTGGCTGATGGAAACTAATACCTTACCTGCCCAAGGTAAGTAACATCGTAAGACGTTGTCAAGCATGATAAAAAGAAGACTGATTCGATGGGCGCTGCCGGTTTTGTTGGTTGCCGCCGCAGTATTTTTTATCTGGCAGTATACACGACCGGACCCTGTAGAAATCGTGGTCAAATCCGTGGACCGCGGCACAGTGGAAAAAATTGTGGCAAACACTCGCGCCGGGACAGTCAAAGCCTGCCGCCGCGCCAAGCTTTCACCCAGTATCGGGGGGCAGATTGCAAAGCTGCCCGTCCGGGAGGGAGACAGTGTGCGTGCGGGTCAGCTCCTTCTCGAACTTTGGAATGACGACCTGATTGCCCAGTCGACATTGGCGGAAAGCGAAGCCGTGACGGCAAAATCCCGCGCAAAAGCCGCCTGCCTGGAAGCAGAAGTTGCCCAGCGGGAAGCAAACCGGCAGGTAAAACTGCGCAAAACCGGGGCCGCCTCAGAAGAACAGGCCGATAGGGCCGTCACACGGGCAAAAGCGCTAAAGGCGAACTACGAGGCATCCAAAGCCATGGTGCACACCAGCCGGGCCAGGGTCGGTGTCGCCCGGGCAAACCTGGCGCGCACCAGACTTACCGCACCTTTTGACGGGGTCATTGCCGAGATCACCGGAGAGCTTTACGAATACGTCACCCCTTCACCAATCGGGGTTGCAACACCGCCGGCCGTAGATATCATCGACGCTTCCTGCTTCTATGTCACAGCACCGATTGATGAGGTGGACGCGGCGGCTATTACGAAGGGTATGCCGGCCCGGGTCAATCTGGATGCCTTTGGCGAGCAGTACTTTACCGGAAGGGTTCGCAGGATAGCCGCCTATGTTCTCGATCGTGAAAAACAGGCCCGCACCGTGGATGTTGAAGTGGAATTTACACGGTCTGAGGATTTGAGCCGGCTGCTGGCCGGATACAGTGCGGATGTTGAAATCATCCTGGATGTTCGGGCTGACGCCCTCCGAATACCGACTCAGGCAATTCTAGATGGAAAGCGTGTTTATGTGTATCTGCCCGATCAAGAGATTATCGGGGAGCGGCGCATAGAGCCCGGACTGTCAAACTGGGATTTTACGGAAGTCGTTTCGGGGTTACAACCGGGAGAGCTGGTTGTCATCAATGTGGACCGCGCAGAAATAAGAGACGGTGCGCATGCCGTTGTTACCGGGGGGAACGGTGATTCAACTGCGGGAGATTGAACGTGTATTTCAGGTGGGCGATGAAGCGGTTCGCGCCCTCGACGCTATCGATCTTCGTGTCCAGCCGGGTGAATACATTGCCATCATGGGGCCATCCGGTTCGGGCAAGTCCACCCTGCTGAATATTATCGGTCTGCTGGATCGACCGAACAGGGGTGTTTATCAACTGGATGAGGTTGACACCACCGACCTTAGCGACCAGGCCCAGGCCGCTGTGCGCCGGCACAAAATCGGCTTTGTTTTTCAATTTTTCCACCTAGTGCCGCGACTGTCCGCTGTTGAAAACATTGAACTCCCCTTAATCCTCGCGGGCATTGATGCAGCGGAACGTAAATCTCGCGTACGATCAGCTCTGGCAGCGCTCGGTCTCACCGATCGTGCCCGTCATCGACCGGATCAGCTTTCGGGCGGACAGCGCCAGCGTGTCGCAATCGCCCGAGCTACCATCATGCAGCCGCAGATTATCCTTGCCGACGAACCAACCGGAAACCTGGACCGCGCTTCAGGTAAAGAGGTTATCGAAATCCTGGAAAACCTCAACCAAAGCGGAATGACGCTAATCATGGTCACCCATGATCCCTTCCTGGGCAGCCGCGCGAACCGGCAAATCCAAATGGTGGACGGTAGAGTGGAGACCGACACTGGAGGCCCGTAAAGCGATGAAAATGATTTCTATTTTTCAGTTCAGTTTCCGGGCCGCATCCGGGTACCCGGCCCGCACTCTGCTGATGCTGCTGGCCATGGCCATTGGTGTGGCTTCGGTTATTCTGCTGACAGCCCTGGGGGAAGGCGCACGTCGCTATGTAACCGGTGAATTTATATCCCTGGGTACCCATCTGCTCATAGTCCTTCCGGGAAGATCGGAGACAACCGGCGGGCCGCCCCCGCTGCTGGGTATAACGCCACGGGACCTTACCCTGGAGGATGCCCTGGTTTTGAATCGGAGTTCCGCCATTCGACGGGTTGCACCCATTACGTTGGGCAGTGCACCGGTTTCGTGGAAACAGCGCGATCGGGAGGTGATCATCCTCGGCTCCACCCCGGAACTGTTCGAAATACGCAGTCTGTCGATGGCCCAGGGCCGTTTTATTCCGTCCGGCGATCCCAGCCGCGGCACTGCGGTTTGCGTACTGGGATACAAAATTAAAAATGAGCTGTTCGGAAACCGCCCTCCTCTGGGCCGGTGGGTGCGTATCGGAGAACGCCGATTCCGGGTCATCGGGGTGCTGGCCCCCAAGGGACAGTCCCTTGGGATGAACATGAAAGATGTGGTGGTGATCCCGGTGGCTTCCGCCCAGGCGCTGTTCAATACCTCATCACTGTTCCGGATTATGGTTCAGGCCAACGATCGCGATTCGGTTTCCAGGGCAAAGCGGGCGATCCTGAGTATCATTCGAGAACGCCATGAAGGCGAAGACGATGTGACCGTTATTACCCAGGATGCCCTGCTGGCAACATTTGATAGAATCTTCACAGCCCTGACGCTTACTGTGGCAGGAATCGCGGCGATCAGCCTGGCGGTGGCGGGAATTTTGATCATGAATGTCATGCTTATCGCCGTCTCCCAGCGAAAAGCGGAGATCGGATTGCTGAAAGCGATTGGTGCCCCCGGCGGCCAGATCTTGCGACTTTTTCTGGCTGAGTCGACAATTCTGTCTCTGATCGGGGCCGTTATCGGGCTGATACTGGGGCTGTTCGGTACCTGGGTGCTGACCCGCATTTATCCGACTTTTCCGATATCTGTCCCGTACTGGTCACTGTCGGCAGCCACTGCAGTAGCGCTCACCACCGGATTGATTTTCGGGGTGATGCCCGCCCGGCGTGCATCACAGCTGGACCCGGTGGAGGCACTCTCGAGGCGGTAGTATTTGGATATACATTATAATAACTGTAAAATTATTAATATCAATGCACCACCGGGTGTTGTGTAATAAATGTGAAGCACGAAATCCGAAATCCGAAACAATTTGAAAATCTTAAATTCAAATGATCAAAACCTGTTTCGAATTTTTGTCATTTGATATTCAAGTTTGTTTCGTATTTCGATATTCGAATTTCTTATTTAAAGAATATATGTTGTTAAATGATGCCATA
>DAOVBC010000137.1 GCA_030670715.1 Deltaproteobacteria bacterium
AAAAACAGCAATGAGAGGGTGGAGTTCGCCATCAAACTTCCCGGTCAGAGTAAAGACAAATCAAAGATCGTATGGCTGCCGATCGATTCAAAATTTCCCCAGGAAGATTACCAGAGGCTGATCGATGCCCAGGAGGCGGCCGATAAAGAGCTGGCCGAAAAATCGATCAAGGGCCTTGAAACCAGAATTAAAGCCGAGGCCAAATTTATTAAAGAAAAGTACATTGAACCTCCCGACACAACGGATTTCGGAATTATGTTTTTACCGGTCGAAGGACTTTACGCCGAGGTATTGCGCCGTCCGGGCCTGTGCGATTTCCTGCAGCGGGAGCACAGGATTGTTGTTACGGGGCCGACGACTCTGGCAGCTTTGCTCAACAGCCTGCAGATGGGTTTCAGGACCCTTGCCATTGAAAAGCGTTCGAGCGAGGTGTGGGAACTGCTGGGCGCTGTAAAGACTGAGTTTGGAAAATTCGGTGCTGTCCTGGCCAAAACCAAAAAGAAACTGCAGGAGGCCAGCAACACCATAGATAAGGCCGAGGTGCGTACCCGGGCCATTGAGCGCAAACTGCGGGATGTTCAGGAAGTGCCTCAGGCGGGGGAAACCGTAAAGTTGCCGGAAGGGACCGAAGACAAGGATTGAACCGGGGAGACGGAGAACCGGGGAACCGGAGAGACAGGGAAACCAATTTTCTCCGTTTCACCCCTTCACCGATTCACCGTTTATGCTTGTGTGTTTTAAAAAATAGATCATATCATCAACTTAAAACACAATGAGACGTAATTTTTTCACGTTTCATTGTCCTCCGGCAGTCGAACCACCATAACCGGCTTGCTGCACCTTCTGAGCACCCGGCGTGAGGTACTACCCAGCATTACATCGGCGAGCATGCTGAGTCCGCGCGAGCCCATCACGATGACATCACAATCGGTGCTGTCAGCGTATTCGATGATTTGATCCACCGGATGCCCGGTTTCCACAACGGTTTTTTCAACGGTAAACGGGCACTCCGGCGCTTTTTCACTGAACGCGCTGCAGAACTCTTCCAGGCGGGTTTTAATGGATCCGATAACGGTGTCTTGCTTTTCTTTTCGCAGCGTGTTTAAGCGTTTCTCTCCAACAATGTCGCCCACTAGCAGCAAAGCGGCCGGGGAAAGTTCTTCCAGGACATGCAGGATCGTTATTTTGGCATCATACCGGCTTGCCAGGCTGACCGCGTAGCCGAATGCATAGCGTGCATTCTCGGAAAGATCCGTGGCGTATAGAATTTTTTTTATTTCGGGAATCTTCATTGTGTCTCCATAAAGAATAAAAGTAACCGTTCAGGGGTTCAGGGTTCAAAGGTTCAACGGTTGACCCGTAATACACATCAGCACCACAGAACGTCGAACCTATGATTGGATCAACAATACCGGCTGAAATCCGTGTTTCAGGACCTGCATGAGCATGCCGAGCTCAACGGAATTGGTGGTTTCATCTCGCCATACATCTGGCCGGATGGTTCACAAGCAAGGTCAACGAAAGATTGATAACCTTGAACCTTTGAACCCTGAACCTCTGAACGCATATGCAGAAAAAACGCCAACCGAATATAACTGATAGTCGGTCGGCGTTCAGCGACCCGGTTATTCCCTTAAAGAATCTGTTCCATTCAACAGCAAAATAAACGCGAAAAGATGCCACTCCATCTCCTGGGTAAAAACAAAGCTGGTATTAAAGATATACCGCATGACCACGTCGACGAATACAACAAGCACCAGGCCCAGGGTGACCCAGGCCACCCCCCGACCGATCCACTCGTTGATAGTATCAATCCAGCGGCTGAATGCTTTCAGTGCTTTCATTTCAGGAATTTTCCTTTAACATCGATTTGATCATTTCCGAAGGCTAACAGCAGCCCAACCTCATATTTTTTCACCTGTTGGGGGATCTACCCCGGACATTTCACGAGTTCGAGGCGTTCATTTGCAAGCCGAGCACCTTAATATACTATGAACAGATGCTCGGTCCGGCTTGCGGGGGCATTCAGAGGCGCAGCTGTACTAATGCTACCGCAAGCCTCTAATAACGCAGCAAATGGGCGCCTCGGGCTCGCCCGAAGGGTGAAAATTTTTATGCAGCTTTGACCAAACTAAAGAGGTACAAAGTGTCACATGGAAATTCAACTCAAACACTTTTTAATACTCTGAATAATTTTCTGAAAATTAATTTGCATAAAATTTTTTATGAAATATTCGGGCTAAAGGCTTGAGGCGATTAGCTCCGGCTGCTGAGCAGAAGACTATAGGTAAAAGATAATCACGCGTCAAGAACTAATCCGAGCAATTCTGGACATGAACTTAGGGGCTTCGCCCCAATTGGAATGGTGGATCAGGCTTCGCCGGAGGCTTCGACCCGATAAAATGATGGAGTAATGGAATGATGGGTTTAAAGGAATTCTGTCTATGAAAAAATGATTTTTTCCGCTTTTATTACCCAATATTCCCGTATAGCGCTAAAGCTTCACTTCGTGCCCAACATTCCATGAACCTGTGCACGCATACGGTGTGGTTGACGGCGGGCTGTTCCTCATATAGGATCCATTCCTGTTCCTGAATTTGCTTAATTTGTCATAATTAAATTTTTAATTCCTGAGAATCCGGGTTCGGAGAAATACGTAAATGGTGCAATTCAATTTCCGGGAAAGACGCATTCTGATCAATACCTGTTTTGGTCATTTTATGAGCCACTTTAACATGCTCGTGTTTCCGGCACTGGTTTTACCCCTGGCGGTGCGCTTGAACCTGGATATGGCCGCGGTCCTCGGGCTTTCCTTCTGGATGTATCTTCTTTTCGGGTTTACAGCACTTCCCTGGGGTCTGGCGGCTGATCGGTGGGGTGCAAAACCTTTAATGGCGCTTTTCTACTCAGGAGCAGGTTTGGCCGGTTTGTGTGCGGCCCTGTGGATTGATTTGCCGGCAGTGCTGGCCCTTTCTCTGGCAGTGCTGGGATTCTTTTCGGGCATCTACCATCCCGCGGGGCTGGGTCTGATTTCAAAAGAAATGAGACGAATCAGCCTGGGCATGGGGTTTAATGGCATGTTCGGCAATCTGGGACTTGCCTCGGCTCCTCTTTTAGCCGGCCTGGTGAACTGGCTCTGGGGTGCCCGGGCGGTATATCTTTTTGTGTGCGGCCTGAACCTTTGCGGACTGGTGCTGATGCTCTTTTTTTCATTACCCGATTCGAAGCGGGATAAAATCGCCGGGGTCGATGAAAATAACGGTTTGCTCGGTGCGTTTTTTATTTTACTGGTGGCCATGATGCTGGGTGGGATTGTCTACCGGGGGGCAACGGTGATACTGCCGACCTACTTTGAGCTAAAAAACCAGGCAATCTTTCAGTGTCTGGCGTCCATTTCCGGCGGGGCCTTTTCTAAAAACTTGGTGGCCACATCTGTCGCCGCATTTATTTACCTGGTGGGGATGCTGGGACAATACACCGGCGGGCGAATTGCAGAACAATATCGAACGACATATTGCTACCTTGCTTTTCACGCAGTAACCATCCCCGCCGCCTTTGGCATGGCAATTACAAACGATCTGCCGCTGGTAGGCCTGGCGGTAATATATTTTTTCTTCCTTCTGGGGATGCAGCCGATCGAAAATACGCTGGTAGCTCGGTACACACCCAAACGTTTTCATCATTCGGCATTTGGCACCAAGTTTATCCTGACTTTCGGCGTGGGGGCGGTGGCGGTCAAACTGGTTGCCGCGATAGAATCGTTTGCCGGAATCGAGGCGGTCTTTCCCGCGCTGGGGGCCACCTCGCTGCTCCTTGTAGGGATTATCGGGCTGTTGATTTACAAAACGCGTTAGTAGTAAAAACAAGCTCAAGATTTTCCAGAGTCTTTTTGCATCGCATTGAAAAATATTGTGATGTATGAGATAAACATTAATGGTGAAAACATGAAGATCGGTTCTATAAAGCCGTGATCCAATCACCGAAGCTATGCGTTTTTGACTTTTATTCCATTATAACGCTAAAGTTTTACTTCGTGTCCAACATTCCATCATTTCAAATGGGCGGCACAAAAAAAGTGCGTTAAAAAAATCATATGATCTCAATATATCATAGAGATTCCGAGGCAGTGTTATGAGTACCACCGGATATTGGGCGGACAATTACATCGAACGCAAAAAAACCGCCCGTGAGGCGATGCATTTAATTCAACCGGGCCAACGGGTATATGTCGGATCTTCATCCGGTGAACCCCAGCATCTAGTCAGGGCGCTGTCCGAAGAGGCTGCAAAGTTAATGGACATAGAGATTGTGCGTTTGATGGCGTATGAAAGCACGCCCCTGACGCTGATCGCCAATAAAACCGGGGACCAGGCATTAAACATTCGTTCCTTTTATGCAGGTTCGGCCAAACCCGGTGGACTGGCAAGAAACAAGCGTTTTATTACACCGTTGAATCTTTCCGCGGTCCCCCGTCTGTTTAAAAGCCGCAGACTGCCGATCCATGTGGCGCTGATTCAGGTGTCGCCGCCGGATGATTTCGGGTGGATGAGCCTGGGGGTTTCGGTTGACATTACGCTGTCTGCCGCTCAATCTGCGGATCTGGTGATCGCACAGGTGAACGCCAACATGCCCAGAACTCTGGGGAACAGCTTCATTCATGTCGATGGCGTCGATGTAATCGTTGAGCATGATGAAGAACTTATCACCATCGGTGCGCCGGCCGAATCAAAATCAGCCAATATTATCGCCCGGCATATCGCCAGACTGGTGGACGATGGATCCACCATCCAGATCGGTCTCGGCACCACGCCCCAGGCGGTTATGCTGGCGCTGTCGGGAAAAAGCGATCTGGGGATACATACCCAGTTTCTTACCGACGAGATCATGCATCTTGTTTCCCGGGGGGTGATTTCCAACCGCAAAAAAGGATTTAACGAAGGCAAAATTGTTGCCAGCAACGCCATCGGATCAAAGCTGCTTTACGAGTTTATCCATGATAATCCCGGCATCGAGTTTCAACCGTCCGATTATGTCAATAATCCCGGTATCATTTCCCGGCATAAGAAGATGGTATCCATGAACGTGGCCATGACAATGGATCTCACCGGACAGGTTGCCGCCGACGCACTGCCGTTCAATCACTTTTCCGGTGTTACCGGTATGCTCGATTTTGTACGCGGGGCGGCCCAGGCGGAAGACGGCAAATCGATCCTGATGCTTACCTCCACTTCGCGCAACGGCAAGGTAAGCCGGATTGTTCCGATGCTCGATGATACCGCGGTCGTGATTCCAAGAAGTGACGTTTATTACGTGGTAACGGAGTACGGAGCGGTAAATTTGTTCGGCAAGAGCATTCAGGAAAGGGCGATGGCGATGATCAGCATCGCCCATCCTGATTTTCGTGACACCCTGTTTCATCAAGCCAAGAAATCGGGAATGCTGAGCCCGGAACGCACCCTGACGGAATCGATTCAGGGGGTTTATCCCGAGCAGCTGGAAGAAACCGTTGAAATCCACGGGGAGCAAGTGATCATCCGGCCTGTAAAACCGGTGGATGAAAGAAGGATTCAGGAACATTTTTACAATCTTGATAAAGAGGATGTGGTGTCGCGGTTCTTTCATGACAAATCACGCTTTGCCCATGACGAAATTGAGGGCGTATCCCAGATTGACTACATTAATGATCTGACCATGGTGGCAGTTGTCGGTGAATTCGGTTTCGGCCGCGTGGTGGGTGTTGGCGAGTACCTGCTCGATCCGGCTAAAAACTTAGCGGAAGTTGCCTTTTCCATCAGCAAAGAATTTCAGGGCAGGGGGCTCGGGAAAATTCTCATGAACAAACTCGGTGAGGCGGCCCGCGAGAATGGCATTGCCGGCCTGATTGCATATACTTCACCGCAAAACAGGGGAATGATAAAGCTTTTCAACACGCTGCCTTATAAAGTCAACACCTTCTTCGACGGTGAGATGCTGGCACTGAGCTGCAGGTTTGATGAGGTGAAGTCTTGATGTTCGATGTTCGATATTCGATGTTGGATGTTGGATGTTCGATGTTCGATATTCGATATTCGATATTCGATACTGGATACTTGATGCTGGATACTGGATCAATGATTGCGGTCGGTTTAAAAAATCCGGTCTATAATGATACAATCCTTGATCGCGTATCGAGGATCCAGAATCGAGTATCTTTATTTTTTTAAGGATGAACAAATATGCCGAAAATCAAATTTTACCCCCACAACAAAGAAATTCAAGTTCATGACGGTGAGATTCTCATCCGCGCTGCCATGGAGGCTGGCGTGCATGTGAATGCCTCCTGCGGCGGAGAAGGCCTTTGCGGCAAGTGCCGGGTGATCATTGAAGGCGGCAGCGTGGAAGGCGGCATTACCGAGAAGCTCAGCCCGGAAGATCAGGAGAAAGGTTACCGGCTGGCCTGCCAGAGCCGGGTTACAGGCGATATCGAG
>DAOVBC010000180.1 GCA_030670715.1 Deltaproteobacteria bacterium
ATGCACCTTAGTGTAATAGAATTGGTGCTGAATCCCGCTTTGCGGGGCGATGCATCTTAGTGTAATAGAATTGGTGCTGAATCCCGCTTTGCGGGGCGATGCACCTTAGTGTAATAGAATTGGTGCTGAATCCCGCTTCGCGGGGCAACGCAGTACTTGGGCGTTAGATGGGGTTTTGAAACCACTTCTGAGCAGCACTCATAACTGGAGGACAGCATGACACTTGAAGAAGCAATAAAGACTGCCCTGGAGTATGAAACGAAAATCCGGGATGTTTATCTGGAAGGCGTCAAGACAACGGATGATCAGGCCGGGAAGAAGATATTTCAGGATCTGGCCGATGACGAACAGCGCCACGTGAATTATCTGGAGTACAAACTGGATGAGTGGCAAAAAACCGGTAAAATCACGCCTGAAAAACTGGATTCCACCATCCCCCCCGGTGATGTCATACAGAAAGAAGCCGCAAAGCTCAGGTCACAGATGCAAAAGGACGATCGCGGACTGAAACAGCAGATGCTGAGTAAAGCGCTGAAGATGGAAATTGAGACCAGCAATTTTTACAAGAATGTGGTCGAACAGCTGCCCGGTGAAGGCCGGGAAATGTTTGCCCGCTTCCTGGAGATCGAAAACAATCACATCGAGGCGGTCCAGTTCGAGCTGGATTATGTGGGCCACACCGGCTACTGGTTCGGGTTTGAGGAGTTCGACATGGAGGTCGGCTAACCCGAATATTTCATAAAAAAATCGAAAACACGGTGATCCCAGTCGTGCATATGTGCCGGGTTGCTACTTTTTGAAGAAAAATGCCTAAAAATGGAAGCTGAAAGTTCAAAGCTCACAGCTGAAGGCAGGTGCATGGGAAAAGAGAAAGAAACGGTGGATCGGTGAAGCGGAGAAACGGCGAAGTATTTATCTGGGCCGGTAAAGCCGGACAACCCAATGAACTCAACAAACCCAATGAACCCAACAAACTCAATAAACGCAATAAACCCAACGGGCCAAACCTATTCCCGGCTTTCTCTGAGCTTTTTGATACGCTGCCGGGCCAGTTCGTATTCCAGCATGTCATCCAGATAAGACCCCAGCGCTTCCCGGTAATGTGAAACCGCCTGCTGCCGGTTGCTTGCTCCTTCGTTCCAGAGCCCCAGGGCGGTGTGGGCGGTAAGGATGTATTGGGGATTTTCGGCAGCCAGACCGGTCAGGGACTGCACGCTTCGCTCGTCCAGCAAACATTCGGCGATGTTCCGATACCAGGGGTCTTCGATATATTGTTTGTAGGCCTTAAGCCCGGTTATTGCATCCGCGGAGCGACCCGTAACCCGTAAAATTTCGGCTTCCAGCAATCCCACGCCCAGACGATTTCTGTTCTCACGGCCCTGGATGGCCAGAAACGCCCGTGAATTTTCCAGGGCCGAATTCCACGCGGCATTTATTGCATCAAGGAAGGTCAGTGCGACGAGAATCTCGCCGTTGGTTTTGTCGATTTCATGTATTTTTTCCAGTACCGCCCGTCTTTCTTCAGGAGCAACACCGGTTTGTTTCAATTTTGCCAGCAGGGGAACAAGCCTGTTCCGATTTTCCTGCCGGATTTGTTGCGCCTGCTGCACTTTCCGTTTAAACACCTTAATTTTATCCTGATACGCCTTCCGTTTGACCGCACTCTTCAGCAGCGCCAGCCTTTGCTTTTGGACCTTTTCCAGCCCGGCCAGGGTCAGGTAATAAATCCAGTTTTCGTTGTCTGCCAGCAGCAAGGCCTCTTCCAGCAGACGCTCCGCATCGGCCGGCCCGGCGTGCTTTGCCGATTTGAGGCCGACGGTGTAATGGAGCCAGCTCCTCTCATAGTCGGTGTATCCGCCTTTGAGTGCGACGGGTTCATCAACCACCCCTTCCAGGAGCCGCGCCAGATAACCGAAGAACTCATACGGCGATTGCCAGTCCAACCGGAGCAGGTCCCGGCGGTAAGGGCTTTGAGCCGACCTGTCGTGCAGCCAGTCGATCAGGAAAAGCATCATCCGTGCATCTCCATTTTCGGCATCCATCGATAGTGCCTGATTGAAGAGTTGCCCGGCCTGCGGGTAATTACCGGAACAAAAGTGCATCATTGCCGCTGCCATAACCAGTGCCGGATCCGGGCTGTGCCGCAGCTCCAGGTCTGCAAGTGCCCGGGCTTCTTCCCATTGCAACCGGCCGGCCAGCCCGGTGATACGTTTTATCTTAGCACCCACAGACAGGTCCAGAACACCGTTCCACTTCATCTTTCCGGCTTTTATTTCCTGCAGAAAGGCCGCCGCTTTGGTGATCGGCAGCACCATCCCCAGGTCGGACAAAGGAGTGATCACCGGCAGCGGCCCGGCAGCCCAATCCACGGCCACGCCCGAAGCAATGCCGATCACTTTGCCGTGAATGTCGATAACGGGTCCGCCGCTGTTGCCGCGGTAAAGCGACGTGTCAACCTGCAGGAAGTTTTCAAAAGCCCGCCGGACGTGTCCCGTGGTTACACTGACATTCACGGTTGTTTCCTGGGTGCGGCTGCCGAGGGGAAATCCCAGGGCGATGACCGGCAAAAGTTTCGGGATTTTTAACGGATCCATCTTGAGGTCCAGAGGCAGAGGGGTCAACTCATCCGGCACACGATCCAGCTTGAGAACGGCAAAATCGTCTCTCAGGGGAGATTTGATCTGCTGCCAGGTTTTGACCGGCACTTTGCCGACGCCGGCGATGGTTAAACGGCGTGGACCCTGTGTGCTGTAAGCCACATCAAGAAAGTATGTGTCAGCCGGATCTTCACTCTCCGACAGATCGGGCAGTCGTTTGAAAGCCTTACGGCCTTCAAACCATAAAAAGGCCCGGTACTCCAGGCGCAGAGGTCGCTGATACCGTCTGAACTTATTAATCACGGCGTACAGGCGCGTATCTTCGAGCCAGGGGCAGGCAACATGACGGTTGGTCAGCAGGTAGCCCTCTGCATCCACCAGAAATGCGGTACCCTCGGTGCGATTGCGGTAATAAATGTTAGCATCATCCCTCACCCAGTACTCCACCATCACGAAAGCCACGGCATTGGTGTACTGATTGGCATAATCTGAAAGGATCGCCGCACTATCGGTTTTCCTTGAGGATAAGTAATACCAGGTGAGCATTCCCAGCAGGCCGAAAAGCACAATAACGATTACCAGGAGCCGGACCCATCTTTTCAACCCACGGATTTCCCGTACCGGTACCGGTGTCGCCCCGGGGCGCCGGTGCATGGCGGCTTCAATCTCTTTTTCTTCGACCTTTGAAAGGGTGTCGGCCACCTCTGCCATGGATTGGGGACGGAGACCCGGATCGTCCGCCAGCATTATTTTAAACAGCACTTCCACCTCATGGGGCAGCGTAAGCTCTTCGATTTTAGACTGAAAGTCGACCGCTTCATAATCCGCTGTAAGCAGTTCCACAAAAATTTTTCCGAGAGACCAGATGTCGCTTCGGAAATCGAGAGGTCGCCGGTTAATAATGTCCGGGTGACGGTTGATAAGATTTTTTAGCATTGGGCCGGGTCGATCCAGTTCCGGATCCAGGAATCGAGACAGCTTGTAATCGATCTTGACTTCAAGCGCCTCTCCTTCGCCTTTAAATACGATGATGTCGTCCAGAATGAGATGGGGAATAAAGTGTCCGATCCGGTGCAGGCCTTCAAGAATGGAAGCGATTCTGCTAAACAGTTTGAAGGCAACGCGATAATCATCGAGGCGACCGGACGCAAGCAGCGAACCCCAGTTTTCCGCATCAACCCATTCGCTCACCCTGTACCACAGGCCGTCGGAAGATTGCCGGATCTCAAAATGCCTCACAAAATAATCTTCGGGAAGTTTTTTAAGCTCCTCCAGCTCCTGCTTGAGACGCTCGGCGGCTCTCTTATTTATGCCCGATTGGGGGGTGAAGATGCGGATCACTACAAACTCATCGGAACCGTCTTTGATGGCACGGCACAGGATACTTGAGTACCCTTCATGCAGGACATCCACAATCCGGTAATCGTCGATGTCTTTACGCCCTTCCCTGACTTCGCTGCCGCAGGTGGGGCAGGCGGTGACTTCTTCGGCCAGCATCTGGCCACAATTCTGGCAGAGTTTCATAGGAAATTGATGTTATTGGTTTAGGGTTTTATCTTACTATATAAATTAATACGGACGCGTGCAACGTTTACCGGTGATTTTCTCTCTTCGCGAAGTAATTCGGCAAAGGGGTGAAATATTCAGACATATTGCTCTAATTCTTAATTACAGTGACGTATTATTGGGAATATTTTTTACCGCAGAGATCACAGAGCACACAGAGAAAAAATTAAAAAATATTTTGTTTGCCTCTGTGGTGGTACATGTTCACGGGGTGCGCTGCCCCGATTCACTCCTGTGGCTACGTGTCTGGTCATTTCAATGACTTAGCCGCGGGGGCCTTTCTGCCCCCTCCGCGGTCTCCCGCCAACACGTGCGGGAGCCGCGGTTTCCCCCACTGCTAAGTCATTGAAATGACGAAGCCACTGCGCCAATATCGTTACTCGGGGAAACGTACCCCGTGAACACGTACCATAGCTGTCTGCAGGGAATCCTCAATTACTCTCTCCCCGGTCTATACAGTGGGAGAGGACAGGGTGAGGCGGATAAACGGTAAAATCCATTTGGATACGCTGCAGCCTATCAGATCGAAGTGGAGATCCATCTGTTGAAGGGCTGCATGGCGCATCATTGTTTAGTATTTTTTAGCTAGCTCGTAGCCGCTTTTTACGGCACTGAATATGTCCTGAACTTCCCCGGCATCTCCGATAATCTCTACCTTTGCAGCCAGTTTTTGAATATCTTCATCCGGGCCGGGGGCGGAGCGCATGCCGGAGGCCAGAATAACGGTCTGAAACGGCGCAAGGTTTTTCATCTCGCCATCCTGTTCCACCTCGACACTGTCCTGTTTGAAAGCCTTAACAGCGGTGTGGGGCATCAGTGTCACCTCAGACTGGTCGGCGATTCTTTTCAGAGCCAGTTTTCTGGTGATGGCTTCCATGAAGCTGCCGATTGGATCGGTCCGTTTTGTGGCAACAACGTTATAACCTTCATCACCCAGCTTTTCTGCAATTTCAAGTCCTGCTCTGCCGGCCCCGATAACAAGAACCCGGGGGCCCCGTACCTTCTTATCTCCTCCAAAGTATTCGACAGAAGTCATGGTATATTGCTCGTTCAATCCCTTGATGTCAGGAATATTTTGAACGGCACCGGTTGACCACACCAGAAGGTCCGGTTGAACCTCTTTGACAAGCTCAGCATCCACCGCTCTGCCTGTCATAATCGATTCGGCATTTGTCTTTGCGCAATAGCCCAAAGTGTCCAGGCCCTCTTGCATACTTTTTTTGCCGGGTGCCTGCCAGGCAAGGTTAAACTGTCCGCCGAGGTGGCCTTCCTTTTCAGCAAGGGTAACCCGATGACCGCGCTGGCTAAGGTAAACCGCCGCACTCATACCGGCCGGGCCGCCGCCTGCCACCAGGACTTTCAA